>JALHTX010000328.1 GCA_022866015.1 Thermoplasmatota archaeon | reverse complement strand
TTAACTACTGCGCGTATTACAGCATTAAGACCGGGACAATCTCCTCCACCTGTAAGCATCCCTATTTTTTTCATAATAATTCATCTATTAAACTAACTATTTTTTTTCTCCTCAACTATCTAGGTTGTATTGATATTTTTCTTATAATTCTTTTTATTTTTTTCACATTCCTCTAAATGCTACTTTTAATATGTAATTTGTGATTGTTGTAACCCATACAAATAGTACAAAATACATTAGTATCAGATATCTATGGTTAGCTCTAAAAATTCTGAGTGTCAAAGACCTCATTAAACACAAAAAATATTATAAAATAATTCTGAGTAAATAAACTTCAGTTTACTCAGAACATATACCACCATCCTTCTTTTTTTATATCTATTTAATAAATCTAACCTATTATTGTTTTAATGTTTGTTATTTTTTGATTTAGTTTGTATGTCTGCTCTTCTAAAATTTTTTAATTTTGTTTTGGTTTTATTGCTACTATCGTGTTTATTCTTAGACACCCTAATCCTTGTTCAGAATCTACTAAAATAAAACCATCCTTATAGTCTATATCTTCAATAGTACCTGTAACAACACTTGCTCTTATTTCACCTGGTTCTTTTGTTACGATTTTGCAGTATTTTCCAATTAGTCTTTCCATATACTTTTTTTCCATTTCCTTTCACCTTCCTTTACTCATATTCCATTTCCATGACACTTTAGCCATGTCAATATTATTCATGTTACCTGTTCGCATTTAACACTATTTAAAGCTTATTCGGTAGACTATCATATCTGTAAAAAAGCAGAAATGGCAAAAACCTCAAAATGACAATTTATCAAAACCTTAAAGAGCAGTTAGTAAAACGTACTTATTCTTCATAATAAACATTATT
Source organism: Thermoplasmatota archaeon (assembly GCA_022866015.1). Classification (GTDB taxonomy): domain Archaea; phylum Thermoplasmatota; class E2; order DHVEG-1; family DHVEG-1; genus PFL35. Next base: position 14,491 of record JALHTX010000328.1, on the reverse strand, counting down.
TTGATAACATTTGAATAAAAAAAAGAATAATTTTATTATTTCTTATCAAATTCTGATTCATTATGAAGTTTTTTAGTTTTAATTATTTCTTCTTCAGAAAGACCTAGTGTTTTATCAATTTCATCATAAAGCTTGAGTTTTTCCTTTAATGTTATACTTAGAGCCTCTTCAGTCATCGGAGTTGTTTCAAGCTCTACTTTTCTTTGATCAAGTTCGCTTTGAATCATTTGTAAAGCGTTCTGATTTTCAGTTAGATGAGTTGTAATATTTTCAAGTTCACTTGATTTAGAAGAAATAATGTCGTTTATTGCTTCTAATTCTTTTTGTTTTTCCTCAAGATGTCTTGTAATGTCTTTTATTTCATTTTCCCTATTATCCGAAAGATTTGTCATAGGATGAGATATCACAATTTTACCTTGTATTTCGTCTCTTAGCTTTTCTTCAAAATTAAAATTTTCAAGTATTTTTAATTGTTTTTCTTGTAGCTGATTTTTTAGATTATCAATTATAACATTTCTATTTTTTAAATCGTTTAATGCTGATTCTAAATCCTCTTCTTTATGTTCTAGCTTTGTTTGTACTTTTACTATTTCACTTTTTTTAGTGCTTAATTCTTCCTGTTTTTTATTTAACTCGCTATTTCTCCATTGTAAATCTTGTAGTCTGTCTTTAAGTTCCTTTTTTAGACCAGTTATATCTTCGTCTTTGATGTTTAATTCTTGTTGAAGAGTAAATACATTCTCAAGCTGGTTTTCATATTCTTGTTTTTTTGTTTCAAAATCAAAAGTTATACTATTTAGCTCATCTTGCTGTTTCGAGATAAGGTTGTCTCTTGCTTGTAAAAAGTTAATATTTTTCTTTAGCTCTTCTTCAAGTTTTGTTATTTCGTTTTGTTTGTGGTTTAGTTTTTCCATTGTTTGTTTAAGTTGATGCTGATTTACAGATAGTTGTGTTTCAAGATTATTTAGAGTATTTGTTTTAGTAATAAGTGTCTCATGATTTTGTGTTAACTGCTGAGTTATTTTGTTTATTATCAAGTTTCTGTTTTCTATTTCACTGTTTAATGTTTCAATTTCAAGTGTTTTTTCGTTTATAGTATTCCTAATATTATTTAATTCAATATTTTTATTTTCAAATTTATTTGCAAGGTTTTCAAATACTAAGTTTTTATTTTCCATTTCTGTTTGGATTTGTTGCAGCTCATAAGCTGTTTTTTCAAACTCTTCTTGTTTAAGATTTAGCTCGTTGTATCTCCATTTAAGATCTACAAGTCTATCTGATAATTCTTTTCTTAGATCATTAATAAAATCTTCTTTAGAAGAAAGCAATGTCATTTTTTCATGTATTTCTTCTTGTTTTTTAGCAAGTTCTATTTGTAATTTGTTTGCTTTTTCTACTTTTTCAAACATTAAATCGTTATCTTTATTAATTTTACTTTGTAGTTGCTCTATTATCTGGTTTCTTGATGTAATTTCAGAATTTTGATCTGTAAGTTCATTTTCTTTTTCAAAAAGAGCTGCTTGTATTTCAGCTATTTGTTCTTGTCTGTCTTGTATTTGAACCTGAAGATTACAGATTTTTTGTTCTTTATCGCCTAAAATCAATAAGTTTTCTTCTAAATCTTTGCGTGTTTTTTCTAGCTCTTGTATAATTGGTTCTGCTTTTTCTTTTTCATTTATTAAGTTAGAATTAAGTTTATTTATCACAAGATTTTTTTCTTCTAGTTCTTGTTTGATATTTTGTATCTCATCATTTTTATCCTCTATTTCAAGTTTACTAAGTCTTTGATCTTCGCTTCTCATTTTTAGATCTATTTTTAAACTGTGAATCTGGTTTTGTTTACTTTCTAGTTCTGTTTGTATATCTGTTATTTCTTGTTGTTTTTTATCTAGTTTTTCTTGTAGGTTTTGTGTGTTATTTTGTAGTTTTTCTATTTCTTCTTTGCTTTGATTTAGCTCTATATTTCTCCATTCAAGGTCGTTTAGGCGATCTTGTAATTCTTTTTGTAAAAAACCTATCTCTTCTTCCTTATTTGAAAGATTATTTATTTTTTTATTTAGTTCTTCTTTGTTTGTTAATAGTTCTATTTTAAGTTGCTCTGCAAAATCTGTTTTTTGAGCAATTCTCATCTGATTTTCAGATAGCTGTTTAGTTATATCTTTGATTATACTGTTTCTGGTTTCAAGATCATTTGTAATCGATTCTATATCCTGTTTTTTAAACTCTATGTCTGTTTTTAAATCTGATATTTGCTTTTTATTTTCACTTAATAAACTTGTTTTTATACCAAGTTCTTCTCTTATTTGTTTTAACTATTCTTGATTTTTGTTTAACTCACTGTTTTTCCATTCTAAATCGTTGGTTCTATCTTTTAATTCTTTTTGCAAATTTGTAATTTCCTCTTTTTTTGTATCAATTTTAAGCATAACTGTTTGTAATTCTTGGGTGGTTTTGCTGTATTCTTGATTGACTCTATCTGTAAAACTTGATTTTTCAATAAGTTGAGTATGACTAGCCCTTAGTTGTTTACTTAGGTCTTCAATTATAATTTCTCTTTCGTTTATTTCTACCTGAATATTTTCAAGTTATTCTTTTAAAATATTAAGCTCATTGCTTTTAAAATCAAGGGTATTTTTAACATTATTTAGTTCTTCTACTAATCTACTCAGCTGTTTTTCTCTTTCTTTTAAAACAGATGTTGCTTCTTGTGTTTGACTGGTTTTATCCTCAAGTAAATTATTTAGTTTCTGTATTTTCTGAGTTTTACTTTCAATATTTATAGCAAGTTCTTCGAGTGTTTTTTCTTTATGAGAAAGTTCTTTCCTAAGTTTTCTTAGCTCATGGTTTTTAACACTTTTTTTTTGCTCATCAATTTCTTTTTTCAAACGAGTTTTTTCTATTTCTTTGGTTTTTTTATCTAGTTCTTTTCTAATGTTTCCTATGCTTTCATCTATAGTAAATACTTTTTCTTTTAGGTTTTCATAATCATTAGTTTTTTTCTCAAGTTTCTGTTTTTTATCAGAAAGTTCACTTCTTAGAACTTCAAAAGTTTTTTCTTTTTCTATAAGAAAATTTTTACTTTTTTCAAGCTCAATGATACTTGTTTTAAAATCCGCTCTTAAGCTTTCAATAATTTTGTTTTTATTATCTATTAATAATCTAATACCTTCTAATTCATTATTTTTTTCTGCAAGCACCTCTATTTTTTCATCGAGTGCATTATCATCCTTTTTTTTATTATGAATATATTTCATACTAATCTACTCACCGTAGCATATGTTGGGAACAAATTTACCATATTTTTAAATATATAATATTTTTACTTTAGATTTAGATATTGATAATACTTTAAATTGATATTAATCTTTTTTTATTTATCAAGAATTTTATCTATAGCTACTTTTAGTTCTTGATAATCTGATTTTAATGGTTAAAATTGTTCTTTAACTGCAAAATATTTGTTTTTCTAGTGGCATATTGATTAGTCATTGTCCCACTAAGAAAAATTAGCATTACCTCTATTAATATTAGTCGGCGATCTGTTTTCAACCCATCACTTATCCCATAGCTCTATTTATTAAATTAATGTATATTCTTTTATATAAATATATCTTAATCAGGTGCTTATGCAGGTGCATATCCCTTCTGTTAAAATAACTTTTAACATGTTAAATTTTTTATACTATAAAACTAAAATTTTAAACAAAAATTTAAATATAAAAAAACATTATATATATTTAATGAAAAATAATATATTATTTTCTAAAGTTAGTTTACTTATCGTGGTTTTAATTTTCTTTACAAATTCAGCTACAACGTCATTAGGATACAAACAATTTTCAAATAATACTATCAAAGAAACGCAAGAAAAATATGACCTTTTAATAATCACACCAATGGTTTTTTCAGAATATTTACAACCATTAGTCAATCATAAAAATAAATATGATGTAAAAACGATAATTACAACAGTAGAGGAAATTTATACTCAAATATATTGGAAAGGAAAAGACGATGCTGAAAAAGTTAAATATTTTATTAAAGAAGCAATAGAACAATGGCAAATAAAATATGTGCTACTTGTTGGTGGTAGAAAAGATCAATCAAAAACTGAGACTTGGTGGGTACCAGTAAGATATTCATATCTTAGTAGACCATATGATACTTGGCCTGAAACAAAATTTTTAACTGATTTATATTTTGCAGATATTTACGACTCAAAAGGTAATTTTAGTAGCTGGGATGATAACGATAATGGTATCTTTGGGGAATGGCCCATAAATAAAGCATCTTTGGACATTCCTGATTTATATCCTGATGTTTGTGTTGGTCGACTACCGTGTAGTAATATTTATGATGTAAAAATAGTAGTAAATAAAATAATCCAATATGAAAATAGTGTTTTTGATGATTCTTCTTGGTTTAAAAAAATGGTGGTAGTTGCTGGTGATACATATCCTGATAAAACAGATTATATCGATGGTGAGAATTATACTCAGCAAGCACTTGATATAATGTCTGATTTTGAACCAGTTAAAATTTGGAGTTCTCTAAATAACCTTAAAACTAAAAATATTGTAAAAGCAATTAATCAGGGCTGTGGTTTTATCTTTTTTTCAACACATGGTGGTCCTGGTTCAGTTTCAACTCATCCACCTAATAATAGTGATGAATGGATTGGAAGATTTGGTCTTAGAAATATGCCTTTTTTAATTAATAACAATAGATTACCTGTTTGCACAGCAGGTAGTGGTTGTTTTGTTAGTATGTTTAATGTAAGCCTTGGCCATACTGATTGGGTATACTGGCATGGTATACCTTATACTATCCCTCGTTGTTGGAGTTGGTCGTTAGTTCGAAAACCATATGGTGGATGTATTAGCGTTATCAGCTCGACTGCTTTTAGTTATGAATCACCGGACATAGATAGTGGTGTTGGTGGTTGCGAATGGTTAGATATTCATTTTTATGAAAAATATGCAAAAAATAATATAACGATTTTAGGTGAATGTTGGGCAAATACTATTACAAGTTTCTTACAAAATTTTACAATTAACTGGTCTGATAAAAGTAATACAGGTGATGCAATGATTGCTAAAAACTGTGAGCAATGGCTTTTAATCGGTGATCCAAGTTTAAAGATAGGTGGTTACAACTAAAATTTTTTATTCTGTATTCTGCTATATTTTTTGACTATTATGAATTCTAAATCTATTGATGAAATGAGAAGATATAGACAAGATATGAATGATATAATTCTTGGTAAAGATAATAAAAACATTAAATGTTTTTTTACACTTGATCATCAAGCATATGAAAAAGGTGTAATCGATAAAAAAACAAAAGAGCTAATGGGCTTGGTTGCATCAATTGTTCTTCGTTGTAATGATTGTATTTTTTATCATTTAGATCAATGTTATAAAATTGGTACAAATGAAAAAGAATTACTTGAATCAGTAAATATAGCACTTATAGTTGGTGGGAGTATAACTATTCCTCATATTCGTTTCTTGTTTGAAAAATGGAATGAATTACAAAAACGAAAATAATTATTTTTTTTATTTCTTTTTAACCTGAAAAATATAACGCGTTGGAATACGCTTTTTTTTACCAGTCCAATAACCGCAATTATCGCATCTAAACGCTATTGTTACTTCTCCACCATAGATTGTTAGATTTTTAACATTTTTAAAGCTATGACCGCAGACTGGACATTTATTCATAGTTTTATGCGGATCACCTTCCCTGGAGTGGATCTCTAATTTTATAAAATCGCTATTTATCGCAATATTTCTAAGCCTGGTACTACTCACGCCATAGTTTTTATCTTTATTTTTAAGTTCTTTTTCAACAAGATTTTTAAGCCTTATCTGGGAATTAATAGTCCTACGTTTTGAAAATATTTTTTTAAGAGCTTTTTGAACCTGCTCATCTGAAGGTATATGATAACTCATAAATAAAAAAAGATATAATTTTTCTATTTATATTATTTTATAAAGAAATAGTTTTAAGTAAATCTGTTCTACTGATTATTCCTACTAATTTTTCATTTTCAACAAGGGGTAAAGATCCCAGATTATTTTTAAGCATAATACTTGCTGCTTCAGAAGCAGATACATTAGGTTGGATCCATATGACGGGTATCTTCATAACATCTTCAACAAGTAATTCTTCAAGTTGATGCTTCTGTCTACCCAGCGGAAAAGAACTTTTAAGATTAGCAAAAGCAAAGGCTATCTCATTATCACTTATAATTCCAACAAGCTTTCCATCTTTAAGAACAGGTAATCTTGCAATGTTTTCATCAACCATTATACGTCTTGCATGAATAACACGATCATCAGAAGAAACTGTTATTATTTTTTTATTTGCTAGTTCCCTTACTTGCCTCTTACTTTTAACAAAAGGTAATAAATCTGCTTTTGTTATCACACCTAATAAGTTTGAATTTTCTGTTACGCATAACATTGTAGAACCTGGTTCGCCTACTGTTTCAAGTATTTTTTTAACATCAGTCTCAGGATGAACACATTCAAGGTTTTTATCGGTTACACTTGATGCATGAAGTCTAGAAGCAGGCACTCCTTTTTTACGAATTGAACCAAGTTTATATGCAATTATGTTGTCGGTTACCATTCCAACTAGTTTTTTCTTTTCTAAAACAGGTATCTTCGTTATTTCATATTTTTTCATGAGATCTAAGACATGTTTTAGATCTTCATCTTTATCAACTGTTATAATATCTTTTGTCATAACATCTTTTACTTTCATATTTTTTCCCTCTTTATAACAAAATAATTTAGATTATTCGTATTTTAATGAGTCTAAACAACTTTCACACAATAATTTTCCGTCAGCATTTTTGAGATTAGTTGAAAAAATTCCGCAATCCTCACATTTACCAGAAAATATCTGCTTTTTATAATATGATTCATCTCTTACTGTTATATCATGCCACTCACGAGATATATCATGTAGAACTGGTGAAATCCTTGAAATATCTTTTTGGGTGATAATACCAATCAGTTCATTGTTTTCAACAACTGGAAGTCTACGAACGTTGCATTTACCCATTGTCTTCATTGCTACTTCAATAGTAACAAAAGAATCTATAATTATCACAGGTGTTGTCATAATATCTTTTATTTTAACATCTTTTGGATTTTTTGCTTCTGCGACTACTTTTTTAATTATATCGCTTTCAGTAAGTATTCCTATAAGAAGTTTTTTTTGTACAACTAGTACATTTCCTATTTTTCTTTTTTTCATTAGTTTTGCTGCATCCAAAACTGTTAATTCAGGGTCAATTATTGCAAGATTTGTTTTCATTGCTTCTTTAACGATTATCTCACGGTTCATATTTTTCACCATCGAACTATTTTTTGAGACCAAACATTAATACCTTTTGCAGTATTTTATGTTTTCATATGTCAGCAAGTCAATATGAGCGTGAGCTTAAAGGTATTCTTGAAGGAGATACTAAAATTATTTCTAAGGTTACAAAGACTTGCTCAACACTTGTAAAAGACAATTATTTTAAAATTTCTAATAGACCTTTTGCAGTGATACGCGCAGCAGGCTCACTTGGAATTGATTTAATTGCAGCAAGAGGTGATGTTTCTTTTTTAATAGAAGTAAAAACAAGTGTTGATGAGACGCTTCATTTTAGTAGTATGGGTGGCAAACCACAGAAACAAGCAGAAAATATGATTAAAACATGTGAAAAAACTAAAACACTTACGATTTATGCATTTAGAACAAAAGGTGTGAGAGGTGATAGTTGGCGTATTTTTACACTTGACCTCTTGGGTTTAGAAGGTCGACTTAGCGTTGTTCATAATAGATTACCAAAAATAAAACGTAGTAAAAATGGTAATTTTGTTATGAGATGGGCGGAAGGTATGCCTCTTTCTGATTTTATTTCTTATTTATGTAAATGAAAAAATCTATGGAAACGTTTTTAGAACCTTTCTATATTCATGCTATGCTGATTAAGATGAAAAAAATGCTAGTTGCTTATGATGGGTCTGATGCTTCAAAAAAAGCACTTGAATTAGTAAAAGAATGTGCAGATCAAGAGGATGTGATAACACTTCTAACTGTTGTACCTGCAGAACTATCAGAGTCTTCTTTTACAAAAATGCTTCTACCGACAATTGATTTAAGTAGTATAATTAAAAGTGGTAGTTTTAAGGATAAAGCACGTGAGTCGTTATCAAGAATTGTGAAAGATTTAGATTTAGAAACTGATGTTTCAAAAGTAAATATTATGGTTGAAGATGGTGATCCGGCTGATGAAATTTTAATAAGTGCAAAAAAAGCAAATACGGATATTATCGTAGTAGGGTACAAAGGTTATGGTAAAGAAGGTCGTTTTCTAATTGGTAGTGTCACAGATAAAGTAGTTCGTCATGCAGGCGTTTCAGTTCTTGTTGTAAGATAAAAACATTAATATCAGTCTTTCTTCTTCCTATTTTTTATTTATGCATCCAGTAGAAGATATTAGGGGGAGTAAAAGTCAACTTCTAAAAGATAAAGTAATAGTTTTAGCTGTAACTGGCAGTATTGCAGCTGTTGAAACAATAAAACTTGCTCGTGAACTGATACGTCATGGAGCAGAAATAATTCCTGTAATGAGCCATGCTGCAACAAAAGTTATTCATCCTGATAGTCTATGGTTTGCAACAGGTAAAAAGCCAATTGTTGAACTATCTGGTGCAACAGAACATGTAAGTTACTGTGGTAAAGTTAAAAATCCTGCAGATATGCTTTTAATTTGTCCTTGTACTGCAAATACTATCTCAAAAATTACATATGGTATAGATGATACAAGTGTTACTACTTTTGCAACAACTGCAATCGGATCTAAAATACCAGTTGTAATTGTTCCTGCGATGCATCTATCGATGTATGATCATAAAATAATTCAAAAAAACATAAAAAAACTTAAAAAAATAGATATTATTTTTATCGAACCTTTTATCGAGAAAAACAAAGCAAAAATACCAGATATAACTAAAATCGTAGCAAATGTTATAAGAATTATTGGTAAAAAAGATCTTACAAGTAAAAAAATACTTATTATTGGAGGATCTACATCTGAAAAAATAGATGATGCAAGAGTTATAACTAATCGTAGTTCAGGAAAAACCGCGGTTTCTCTGGCAAAAAATGCTTTTTATAGAGGTGCAGATATAGAACTCTGGTATGGTGTAGCCTCTGAACCAGTACCAGATTACATTAAAAAAACAGATTTTAATTCTGTGAATGATCTTCTAAAACTTGTTGAAGGAAAAAACCTGAAAATTTATGATTCAATTATTATTTGCGCAGCAATTTCAGATTATATTCCCATAAAACAAAAAGGAAAAATATCTTCAGATAAAGAAAAACTAATAGTTGAATTAAAACAAGCTCCTAAGATAATATCTCTTTTACGTAAAAAATCACCAAAATCAAAAATCATTGGTTTTAAAGTCGAAGATAAAAAAGAAAAATTATCTGATAAAGCAATGAATCTTTTAAAAAACAACAAACTTGATTTTGTAATTGGAAACACGATTTCTGGTTTTAATGGCGAAGAAAACGAAATCTGGATGTTTGATAAAAAGGCTAAATCAATTCACAAAAAAGAAAAAAAAGAAAACCTAGCAAATATTATCTTGGATTTAGTAAAATAAAGCGGAACAAGTTATGATAGCTAAAGCATTTGCACCAGGTCATATATCAGGTTTTTTTGAACCAGTTTTTTATTTAGAAGATTTGATTCGTACAGGTTCAAGAGGTGCAGGTGTTAGTATTTCTCTTGGAGCTTTATCAGAAGTTATCGTAGAAGAATCACAGAAGGGCGGTATTCAAATTTTTATAAATGGTAAAAAATCACCTGCACCGGTTACTAACCTTGCTTTAAAATATATTATAGGTAATAATCCTTTGAATGTAGTTGTTAAAACTCACTTGGATTTACCTATTGGTCAAGGTTTTGGTATGAGCGCGGCAGGTGCACTAAGCTCTTGTTTAGCCATTTGTAAAAGTTTAGGTTTATCTAGCGAGGATGCTTTAAAAGCAGCACATATGACTGAAGTTCAACTTCGAACAGGTCTTGGTGATGTAATCAGCAGCTTTTTTGGTGGTCTTGAGATTCGCAAAAGCCCAGGTTTACCTCCATGGGGACTTATTGAGCATATTCCTGGTCAATTCGAACTTGTTTTATGTGTTATCGGAAAAAAAATTGATACAAAAAAAGTATTAGATAATCCTGCTCTTGTTAGAAAAATAAGTGAATACGGTAGGCTTTGTACAAAAAAATTGCTTGAAAATCCATCTATTGAAAACTTTTGTTATCAATCTCAAATTTTTACAAAAAAAACAGGTCTTGCAGATAAAAAAACCCTTCAGGCGATAGATTCAGTAAAAAACCTTGGTGTTGCCAGTATGTGTATGCTAGGTAACAGTATTTTTGCATCAGGAAAAACAGAAAAACTATGTCGTGTTTTATCAGTTTTTGGTAAAGTATACGTTTGTTGTATTGATGAATACGGTGCTAGAATTTTAGAAGAATAAAATAAAGACTACGCACTTATTTTCATAAAAAGAAAATGATTCTAAGCTTATTCATTATTTTTTTATAGATAGCATTTCCTGTATCTTTCCCAAATTATATCTGTATTATCCTGAATAGCCTTCAACGTTTTTTCATCCCTTGTTGGTTTAAAAAGATGCCTGAAACGACCCTGATATTTAATCCATTCTTCAACAGGTTTTGGCTCAATTTTTTTCTCAAGTAAAAGCTTACTTTTACCATTAAAAATCATTTTCTCATTTTCAAATTCATAAAGCGCCCAAGCACCAGTTTCAATAGCTAGAACCCCCATATCAACGGTTTTTTCCATAGGGAAATGCCAACCAGGTGGACATGGTGCAAGAATTTCGATGTATTTTGGTCCCTTGATGCTTTTTGCTTTTTTTACTTTGTTATACAAATCCTCAGGATAGGATATACATGCTTGTGCTGCATATGGTAAATGATGAGCACGAATTATGTCACCCATTTCTTTACGAACTTCTGTTTTTCCTCCAACAGTAGTTGTAGTCCAAGCACCTAGTGGTGTTGCACCACTGCGTTGAATACCAGTATTTGAATATATTTGATTATTATAACAAATATAAATAAAGTTTGTTTGACGTTCTATTGCTCCTGAAAGTGCCTGAATGCCGATATCATATGTTCCACCATCACCAGCCCAGGCAAAAACGGTTGTGTCTTTTTTACCTTGCATTCTAAGTCCTGCTTCAACACCTGATGCACCAGCAGCTGCTGCTTCAAAAGCAATATTCATAACAGGAATATCAAAACTAGTATTAGGATACACACTTTCAATTACCGCTGTGCAACATGCTGGAACTATCATTACAGTATTTTTACCAAGTGCCTTCAAAACTATTCTTAATCCTATTGTTGCAGGACAACCGGGACATGCAGCACTACCAGCTAGAACATACTCAGTATCAGGAAGATCTTTAATCGCCATTTATTTTTTCACCTCTTCAAAACCATACCAAACAGTTTCTTTGAGTTTTCCTTTAATTGCTTTTTTACACATGTCTTCAATGTGATTATATGTAACATCTTTTCCACCCAGACCTGCGATAAAACCAGAAACCTTTGCATCAGATTTATTATATAATGCACTTTTTACTTCTGTAAATAATGCACCTTCATAACCACATGAAATATTTCTATCAATTACAATTAACTCTGTTTTTTTTGCAAGTTTAACTATTTCTTCTGCAGGAAATGGTCTAAAAGTTCTAACACGTGCAAGACCTATTTTGTAGCCTTCTTTTCTAAGATTATCAATTGAGACTTTACTTTCAGCAGCTATTGCACCCATCGCTAGAAGAATAACTTCAGCGTCTTCACAGCGATATTTTTCAATTAGATTACCATTGAAACGACCAAATTTCTTTTTCCAATCCTGTGCAATTTCAGGAATAAGTCTTTTTGCATTTTCATGTGCATACTGCATAGCACGACGGACTTTTTCATAGTCTGCGGGCATAATAATGTTTCCAAAAGTAACTGGATTTTCTGGATCTATTCTCCATAGCGGTTGGTATTTACCAAGATAATCATCGATTTCTTTTTGACTAGGGATTTCTGCAGGCATTGAGGTATGTGACAAAATAAATGCATTGTAATTTATCATTACAGGTAGTGCAACATCCTTGTGTTCGCCTAGTTTAAATGCTTGTATAACTGTATCAAAAATCTCCTGATTACTACTGCAATAGAACTGAATCCAACCTGTATCCCTCTGACTAATTGAATCATTTTCATCAGCCCAAATATTCCAACCTGGGCCAATAACACGGTTAATGTTACACATAATAACTGGGAGACGAGCAAGTGCAGCCCAGTGAAGCATTTCATGCATATGTAAAAGACCATGAGATGATGTTGCTGTAAAAGTACGTACCCCTGTAGCAGAGGCGCCAATACATGCACTCATAGCAGAATGTTCGCTTTCAACACAGATATATTCACCTTTGTATTCGCCAGATGCTATATAGTTTGCGATACTTTCTACAAGTGTTGTTTGAGGTGTAATTGGATAAGCGGCAACTACATCAGGTTTTGCCATAACAGCTGCTTTTGCGGCACTATAGTTTCCAGTGTTAATAATAATATTTTTCATTGTTGCTCCTCCCTTTCCATGATTATTGCTTTTACATTGCATACGTTTGCGCATATTCCGCAACCTTTGCAATAATCCATATCAATACTTACTGAACCATCTTTGTTTTTCTTAACAGCACCTTCAGGACAAAATATCCAACAACGAAGACATTTAACACATTTATCTTTACTAAAAATAGGTTTGAAGACTCGCCAGCTACCGGTTTTTCCCATGGCTCCTTCTTTTGGATAAGATATACTTGTAACAACGTTGTATTTTTTACTCAAAAGTTCATCTCCGTTGCATCATATGCATCTTGTGTTGCTTTGACGTTTTGTTTTCCTTGTTCGCCTTTCCATTTTTCTTGTATAACGCTTTGAATTGATTTTAAAGTTACCTTGTCAAGTACTTTTGGAACTGCACCAAGAATTGGTGTGTTTACAACAGGTATTCCTCCCACAAGAATACCATATTTTATTGCAACTCCTGTTGCATCAACTGTTGCTACTTTGTATTTTTCTGAAAAAGGGTATTCGTTTGGTTTTTTACGAGTGTTTATTAGTATTTTTCCATCATTTTTTAATCCTTTGAGTACGTCTACAATTTTCATTATACTTTAGTCTTGGACTATTACTATATCTGGGTTGTATATTTCACTTCTAAGATGTATTTCGTCATCTGATATTCTTGCAAATGCACGAACTGGGGCTCCTCTCCTTTCTGCTCCAAAGAAAGGGAATGCTTGTAATCCTTTATTTTTATCTTTTAATGCTGCTGCAACTAGTAGGTTTGCGGCTGTGACTGAGCCTTGTCCACCACGTCCATGAAAAACTATTTCTACTAAATATTTTGATGGCACGATAATACGCTCCCGAAACTGGGAATATAAATGTCACATATAACTGTTTTGAATCTATTTTATATCTTATGATATTAAAAAGCTTAATTTTTTTTTATAACGGATATTTTTGTAAAATATCTGTTTTTGATATTATGCCTATAGTTTTTCCATTTTTTACTACTAATATTGCTGGATATATCTTTAGTATTTCATTTACAAGTGTTATATTTGTATCTTCAGGTATTGTTGGTAATGTTTCATCCATTATATTTTGTATTTTTACATTTTTGTTTTTTATTTTATCATATTTTTTTATGAAAAGTTCTTCAGATACACTTCCTACTAATACGTTTTCTTTGAAAACCGGCATTTGTGATATTGCATTTTTAACCATTAGGTTTAATGCTTTGTCTATTGTTTGGTCTGCTTGGATTGATATTATTTTTTTTGAGCAGACGTCTTTTGCTTTTATTTGATCGTGTTTTCCAGCTATTTCTTGTTCTAGAGTAATTAGTATTTTTCTTGCAATTGAGTATGATGGTTCTATCTTTGTGTTTTCTATTTTTGTGATTATTGATTGGCTTACACCTGCAAGTTTTGCTAGCTCTGATTGTGTTATTCCTAGTTTTTGTCTCATCTTTTTTATTTTTTTAAGTTCTTCAGACATATATTTTTTTGTAATATTTTTATAGTTTTTATTCTTATTGGAATAAATGTTTAATGAAAAATTCAGAAAGTTAACTAATAACTTTTAAATTTTTTTTTTATAGTTGCGACTGGGAATACTGCGTGGTCTGAAGCATCAGCGTAAGACCCGTAGATGAAAAGCCGCATCTCTATTTTTCTCCAGATAAAACATACTCTTTTTTTGTCGCACGCGGCAGGCATTCGCCTGCCCATTAAAGGTGCGACAGGAGAACAAATCTTTATGGAAAATGTAATTAGCCGTAGCTCTAAAAAGATTGCGGGT
>JALHTX010000327.1 GCA_022866015.1 Thermoplasmatota archaeon | reverse complement strand
GTGACCTCCGGCAGGATCAACCGGAATCGTGCACACTATTATCATTATAATTGGCGGGTGAATCAAAATTCACCAACACACGTCATTCGTCAGATTCAAGAGATCGCAAGCATACCCTATAGGGTTTGTTTGCTTTTTTTGAACCTCCACATCCATTTTCCTTTAACCACAGACCAGGAAATGACCTATTCACGGATAGTGCGATACCATAATCTCATAGGTCGACCGGAAAGGTCCGGGTCAATTCGGATTTAAAACGTATATATAACCAATATATAAAGGTTACATTTAATATTTTTTTTACTATTGTTTACTAATTCCATTATAAACTATAATCTAATCCTTAATAAATTATTATGTATACCTTATCCACTTTATTATTTTTTAATTTTTGTTTTTGAGTTTACTTATTTTACTGTTAAATTAAGTTATAAAAAAACGTTTTTTGTCGCAGTTACAGAGTTATTTCGTTAAAACAGCAGTGAAACAACTCTGCAACATAAATTGCGACGTTGTTTGACACCATGGTTATCCTCTTTTTCATCCCATATGACTCGTACGTCTATTGGTCAAAGAGGGACCCTAATTGTGTGGCATCAATTTTTTGTATCCTTGAATTTGCATCTCCAATCATTGATCATGGAGACCTTCGAATCAAGGACAATATTTATTTATTAAAAAGGGTGTTTTTATTTTTTTTGGTGGTAAAAACTCTTCTTTGTTTATCTATATTTGTTTATTTCATCTCTTAATTTAATTGCTGATTCTCTTGGATTTTTTGAATATATTATTCCTCTTGAAGAGTTTATAATTGCATTTGTACCTTTTTTATTTGTGCCGTTTTTAATGGTTTTTTCTACATCTCCACCTTGAGTACCAATTCCCGGGATAAGTAATGGGATTTCATCTCCAAGAAGGCGCCTTATCATCTTTAATTCTTCATGATAAGTTGCTCCAACTACCGCTCCAATGCAACCCACTTTACTCCATTCCTTGATTTTATTTCCAACAATTTCAAAAAGATTCCCATCAGGTGTTTTAAGATCCTGAAAATCTATTGCAGATGGATTTGATGTTCTGCAGAGTATAAAGCTGCATTTATCTCTATATTCTAAAAATGGTTTTATTCCATCAAAACCAAGATACGGATTTATTGTTACTGCGTCACAGTTAAGTATTTCAAAAAGACTTTGTGCATATTTTTTTGCAGTATTTCCTATATCATTTCTTTTCCCATCAAGTATTATGATAATTTCTTTTGGAATGTGTTTAATTGTCTGTTCCAATAATTTATATCCGTTTATTCCCAACACCTCATAAAATGCCATATTTAATTTATATGTGCATACTATGTCTTTAGTAGAATCAATTATTTTTTTATTAAAATCTAGATAAGGGTTTTTAGATTCTTTAAAAAGAAAACTTGGTATTTTTTCTTTATCTATGTCAAGACCTACACAAAGAAGACTATTGTTTCTATCAACTATTTTTAATAGTTTTTCCATAAAATTCATAATCTATCCCATTTTGTGAATATAGCTTCTAATTTAAATATATTTTATTTTCTAGTTATCTATATAATATAATAGTTAATTCAGCGTTTTGTAATTATGAAGATAATATATGCAGTTTGTTCTTGGGGTCTTGGTCATGCAACTCGTTCTTTGCCAGTAATAAGAAAACTAGCAAAGGATGGAAATGAACTTACTATTATTTCTCATGGTAGAGCCCTTAAATTATTAAAAGATGAACTAGGTGAGAACCCAAGATATATTGAAATTGAAGATTATCCAATACTAATTTCTGAAAACGCACGACAGTTTATGGCAAAAAGCATGGTTTATTGGCCTACTTTTATAAGTAAAATGATAAAAGGACAAAGAAAAATCCAAAAAATACTTGAAAAAGAAAAATACGACCGTATCATCTCTGATGGAAGATATGATATTTATAGTAAAAGAATATCTAGCTTTTTTATTTCTCATCAAATAAGAATTATGAATCCTTTAAGGATTAAAATGTTTGAACGTGGCAGTGAAATTTTTAACTTGTTTTTTTTCAAACGTTTCTGTGGTGTGATAGTACCAGATTATAGCAAGGATAATTTATCAGGAGATCTTTCGCATAATTTACATCGTATTGATGAAAATAAAATTCATTATGCTGGAGTTTTATCTGATTTTAAAAAGATAAATAAAACAAAGAATATTGATTATTTGATTTCAATTTCTGGGCCTGAACCTCAGCGTACAATGCTTGAAGAAAAACTTTTAACACAAATTGGTGATTTAAAAGGAAAAGTTGTTGTAACACTAGGTAAAACTGAAAACCTTGATAATTTTAAAAAAGATGGCGTTGAAACGTATTCTTTTCTACCCAGCGATAAGCGTGAAGAGTTTCTAAATAGAGCAAAATTAGTAGTATCTCGTTGTGGATATTCAACAATACTTGATCTTGCAGTTATTGGTACCAAAGCTCTCATGATACCAACACCAGGACAGGTTGAACAGGAATATCTAGCAGAATATCACAATAAAAAAGGCAGTTTTTTCTGTGTAAATCAAAATAAAATAGATTTGTCTTTTGATGTTGAAATGGCAAAAAAAAGAACTGGTATTACTAGAAGATGTGATGTTGATGAATCAGTTGAAAATATAATAAATATTGTTATGTCTAATAACAAAAGCCCTTTTAGATGAAAATGTTTTCTTAAAGTAAACAATATATACAAATAATCCATAAGCATGAAAAAAACGGAGGCTAGTATTATTATAAAACTAAGAGAACTAATTAGAAACTGGGTTTTCTGGGTAATAATAATAACTATTGCAGCTATTATAATTAGATCAATACCAGCATGGACAAATGCTGCATGGGGATGCGATTTTGGAATTTATTTAGGTTTAACTAAATCATTTGTTCAAAGCGGAGAACTTTACAACCCATATTACGGCTGGGGTGGCTCATATCAATACTTCCCGGTACTATATGCTATAACTGGCTTTGCTCATTGGATTACAGGTATAGACGTACTAGTTCTTATGTCTAAAATCGCCCCTATTTTTGGTGGCCTCACTATTTTAATTTTTTATTTTTTGGTTTATGAACTTATAAAGGATAGAAAAATCGCCATCCTATCAACATTATTGCTAGCATTTTTACCATTCCATGTTTACCAACTAAGCCACGCATCACCACTAACAATGGGACATTTTTTCATGATGTTTTCAATGTATTTGTTTATAAAATTTAGACAAAACTTAATGTATGTTATCCCTCTTATCATATCAACTATACTACTTATAATGTCACATCATCTGACAACATATTTCTACATTATTTCCTTGATATTTATCGTATTTTTTGAAAACGCGAGTATCGAGAATCCAAGTATAAAAAAATGGACTTTATCAATAAAAAAAAATATTTTTTATATAGTTTTAACAAGTGTTTTAACTTTTTCTTATTGGGCTTATATTGCCACACCTGTCTACAAGGATTTCATAAGCCGAGGAGTTTCTATAGCAAATTTTAGAATAGAATCAATTTACATAATTATTTTATTCTATGTTTTATTTTTCTGTATATTTGGCATAGCTGTTTTAATAAGACGATTTAATATCTATACTAAAAAAGTCATATTAACTGTTAAAAACCGTGTTCTAAAATTTTTTGTTTTATTAAGCTTGAAACTTAATCCTTTTATTAAAAAAGAGGAACCATCTTCTAAATCACGAATTATGATTTTTTCAATAATTATAATATTTTTCTTAACAACTATGACTATTTTTTTATTTAGAAAACTTCCTTGGACAAATTTTCCTTTTACACTAAACTCAATGATATTATCAATACCGTTACTAGTTGTTTTTGCATTTGTTGGAGTTGGCTTTAGATACACAGCAGATATTAAAAATGGTTTTTTTATACGCGGCTGGCTTATCGCAATACTCCTATCTTTTGTATATGGTCTTGTAACAAATAGCGGTGTTATATTACCAGATAGACATTTTGAATACCTTATGTACCCGGTAGCTATAATAGCAGTTTATGGAATAGGAGCTATTTTTTTTGATCCGTATTACAAAGCGTTATTTTCAAAACTAGGAGATAAAAAAAATTTGTTTGTTAAACATCATCTAAGAAAAATAAAAATTTCAAAAAAACGTCGATTAATTAATTTTGTTGTAATAATAGTTCTTGTTATGTCACTCGCAGGCTCAGTCTACCCCTCATTTAAAGAGTTAAAAGCATCAGAAGAAAGTATAACAAATGAAGATGTAGCGGTTATCACATGGATGGCTGAAAACCTAGATAAAAACGCTAGTTTAATCTCTTCAGATCATCGTCTAGAAAGAATAGCAGAATCAGAAGGATATAATACAACCAAGGACGAAACAATAAAAATTTGGTCTGCTGAAAACCTAACAGACTACATAGATGAATTAATGGGAATAGGTAAAAACTATACTAAAATCACACATATAATAATTGATGATGTCATGAAAAACGATGTTGTACATGTTGGTTACGGGAAAATAATTTACATGACAAATAATACATGGACAGCAGCTTATGATAAATTTTCAAAACAACCTTTTGAGCTAATATATAGAAATGAAACCATTCAAAAAGATCCAATTACAGAAGAACCAGTACATTGGGCAGAAATATACAGAGTTAATTGGACATACCTGGAATCAATAACTAATAAAAACAGGTAATTAAAATAACCTTACAAATACATTTTTTTTCTTATTTATTATACATGTTTATAACTTTTTCAAATGTTTTTTCAAACTCATAAGTCACTGAATCCATGGAATGTTGTTTAATTAATTTTAAACTATTCTCACTCATGGTATTTTTAAGTTTTTCATTTGAAAGAATTTTAACAATACATTCTGCCATTTGTTTACTGTTTTTAGGTTCAAAAACAAAGCCATTATTCATATTAGCAAGTTCTGGGAGTGCACCATTATTAACTACTACAACAGGTAAACCAGAGGCTATAGCCTCCATTGTTACAATGCTTTGTAACTCTGATTCAGATGGTATTGCAAAAACATCAGCAATATCATAAATATTAGGATAATCCTTCCAATCAAGAAAATCAGTAAAAGTTGTATGATCTGTTACATTTAGTTCTTTTGTAAGATTCATAAGCTTATTTTTATATTCTCCACCTGATCCAACTAGTAGAAAATGAGCATTAATTTTTTCAAGAACATACGGGATTGCATTTATTAAAACATCAAGGTTTTTTTCCTCGTTAATTCTACCTGTGAACAATATAATGTTTTTATCAGGTAAACCATATCTTTTCCTAAGATATTCAACATTGTTATCAGGGTTGAAAATCTTTGTTTCCAATCCATTTGATATAGGAGTTATATTTGTTTTTAAACCTCTTTTAATAAACATATCTGCTCCTGTTTTTGTAGGTATTGTCGCCCAGTCTACAAGGTTAAAAAAATATATTAGATATCTCCATGTATATTCTTTGATGGTTTCGTAGATTTTAAAATTAAAAAACGGTGCTAACATATTTTGTGGTAAAACATGGATAGCACCAATAACTGGTATGTCATATTTTCTTGCCCATAACATTGCACTAATTGAGATAGGATACGGCGAACAAATATTTATGATATCTGGTT
This sequence comes from Thermoplasmatota archaeon, assembly GCA_022866015.1. Taxonomy (GTDB): domain Archaea; phylum Thermoplasmatota; class E2; order DHVEG-1; family DHVEG-1; genus PFL35. The sequence goes on along the minus strand of JALHTX010000327.1, from coordinate 9,095 downwards.
TTACTTTTTTGATGACTTTTCTAACTTCAAAAAGAGGGAAAGGAGAAAAATAATATCTACTTTTCATATAATAAAGTAGTTTAACAGCCCTTGTTCTATATATTGTTGTTCCATTATTATTTTCAATTGTTTTTCTAAGAGAAAACCCGGGTGCTATTATGCTAACCTCATGACCTCGTTTTTTTAAACTTTGTACAAGATTATATTGAGCTATTGCTCCACCATCTATATTTGGATAATAAGACTCTGTTGCTAGTAATATCTTCATCAGGATCACAAAATATTTCTTAGTAATATATTTTCTTGTTGATAAACATTTTTTATTTGAAAATATAGGGGCTTAACGAAGAAATCATCGATATAGGTGAAGCATAAACATCTGTTGCAAAATATTGGTACCATCCGCAGTTTCGTTCACAGTTTTTCATCTGTTTTCTTGCGTCTTTTGCTTTATCTGTTTTAAGGAAGTCTATAAATGAGCCTTCAGTAAAATTATATAGCCTTTGACCAACTGTTCTACATGGGTAAAAAAGACCACCGTCTGAATCTATGATAACTGATGAGGTTGAACAACCATGCGGTTGATTTATGTTATCTAGGAATCCCTTTGGTGTTATAATTGTATTTTTGTATTTCTTTTTAAGACGGATGATTTCTTTTTTAAATTCTACTGGATCCGGATAATAGTTATCTGTTCCATCTAGATGACATGCTGGCATAACAACAGTTCTAGCATCTACTTCATAGATTCTTTTTACTTTTTCTTCAAGCACGGGCATTGTTTCTTTTGTTACAACTATCTGGATGCATATCTCAGGGCCATAGCTTTGGAATTCTTCCAAACGATCAAAAAAACCTAGGTTACCATGTCCTTCATCTATACTTATGTGCAGATAATCTATGTATTTACCATATTCTTTTATAGGTCTTTTGTCAAGTAGATGACCATTTGTGGTAAAAAACAAAGTAAATGGTTTTTTATAAGCATATTGTAAAATATCCCCAAGGTCTTTTCTAACTAATGGATCACCACCTTCTATACTAAGGACAATTATACTTGAGTTTGAAATGTTATCAATTACTTTAAAAACATCATCTGTTTTAAGATCAGGTGTTTTCTCCATCCATACGTTGCAAAATTCACATTTTAGACTACATTTATGTGTAACTTTAAAGGATGCATAAAAAGGGTAAATGCATTCTCCAGCTAACTTGTTTGACATAGCATAATTAAATGTTTTTATGTATTTTGATAATGGAAGTCTTTTCATAGATTTTCACTAATGTTTTTTCTGGAGAACAATTTATCACTCATAAGTTTTTTGTTTATTTGATTTTAAAAGAACCATAAATGAAATATATCTTCCATTGAATAACCATCAATGTGGCTGAAGATAACAAAAAAAAGAAAACAATGAAACTGCCAATAATAATCAGTATTACTCTCAGTATCGTAATTATTATCTTAATTTTATTTTTTACAGTTGATGCTAAAACATTAGGTCAATTATCCAGGGTAAAAATAAAATATGAATTTTTTCTAATAGCCATTGGATTAAATATTCTTTATTGGTTTTTATGGGGAGCACGAATGAAGGTTGTTGCTAATGCTATTGATAAAAATGTGAAAATAAGTTTATGGGAATCTACTAAAATTGTTATTGCTAATTTATTTCTTGCTGGTATTACTCCTTCAGCAGCAGGTGGAGAACCAGTTAGGGCCTATTTGTTGTATAAAGATGGCATGACTTTTGGAAGTGCTACGGCAGCGGTTCTTGGGGAACGATTTATTGATGCTATTTTTATCTTGATAATGATTCCAATAGGTTTATTTATTTTTAAAGATATAAAAGATTTAGGTTTCATTAGTGTTGGTTTAACTGTTGGTGTAGTTGTTTTTGTTTTACTTATAATACTTTTTATCTATATTATAATTAGACCTAATAAGGTTAAATCTTTTTTATTTTTTCTTAGTAAAAAATTTACTAGGTTTTCAAAGAGTAAGTATAGTGAAAATAAAGGTATAAAAAGAATTAACAGTTTTGTTGATGATTTTCATAGCAGTATGTATTCTCTTTCTAGTGGTAATAAAAAATCTTTGGTTTTAGCAAGTATTTTAACTGTTTTGTTTTGGTCTACTGGATTTTTAATACCTTCTTTTATTCTTCTTGGTTTAGGGTTGCCACCATTTTTTATTGAATCATATGCTGCACAGGGGTTATTATTGATTATTATTATGTTGCCACTTACACCAGGTAGCGCTGGTATTGCAGAGGTTGGTATATATGGTCTTTATGGGGTTTTAATTGGAACTTCTTCAGGAATTCTTATCGGTGTTTTTGTTATTTTGTATAGATTTATTAGTTTTCATATGGGTTTAATCGCTGGTGCTATTTTCCAATATCGTATTTTTAAGTCAGTTGCATCATTTTCTATGGACATGATAAAAACCCATGAAGAAAAACCTGAATATAAATAAATTTTTTACAGTACCTCCGAATGTAAAAAAATGAGAAAGAATCCAAATCCAACTGGAGAGAATCCTTCTTTTGAACCCCATGATTTTTAGCTATTCTGTTCCCTTGTTTTCTGAAAAGGAACACCTGTTTTTCCTTTTTACTTATATCTACACCAAAAACCTTAGTTACTTGTCTTAACTCCTGGTAACTAATAATTTTCTTCCTCGTATTCTCTAAGAAGGCCCGTACCGCTACATCCTCCTTTCCCTTCAAGAAAAATACAGGTTTACCATAGATTGTTATCTTGCAGATTGTTGGAAAATACTTACGCAATACCATATATCGTTGTTGGGTATATTTACAAGAGGGGACTGTATATCCTTTCGTTACAATTTCTTGGAGTAGATCAAGTGTTTTTCCTCTAATCCCTGGCCAACCGCTTGGTGCACTGGGAAGATCCTTTGCTATCTTGAATACTGTTTCCGTAGGAAGATTATATTCCTTTGCGGTCTGATATTTCGATTTCCCATTTTTAATTTCATCTCGTATCTTATTTTTCAGTTTCTTTGGTAACACTTTCTGTGTTCGAATATCTGAAGTATGATTCCATACTGTTCTAAAAGTGATATTGAGATCTCTAGCTACTTGAGTTTTAGATTTGCCATTCAATACTTGTTCCCTAATGTTTGCAATGGTTTCTTTAGAAAGAGGTTTTCTCCTTGTCATCATTAACGAGTGTAAAAAGGTGTATAAAAATGTATTTAAAATCAAGTGAAAAATAAAGATTTTTTTTTAAAAAAGAGATAGAGACTTACCTAAGTCTCTCAGTAGATAGAAATTGTATAATTTTTTTTAGAATTTTTGGTGCTGTTTCCAATATTCTCTAAGTTCATCTAATGATTTATCAAAGGTGACCGTATCAGTAACTTGAGTCAAATATTGTGTTGGTATCGGCATTAATGTGTTAGTTGGTAGGTTCCATTTTTGGCATAGGTATGGGTCAACGAAACATGCATAGGTTTGGTAAGTATCATTTGTGTCTAACCAGGGATATAATGTTCCTACTCTTGAATTGTATTTGTCGAAAACAGGCATTTCAACTAGTTTGTCTGTTGGGCAGGTTATTTGGCCACAAGGTACCGTTTTGTTCCAAAAGTAAGATAATTCATTTAATGTCCTGTTTAGGGTAATTCGGTCTCCTACTTCTGTTATATAGTCATTGTAGATTGGTACGAGTTTATATGTTCCTCGGAAATAATTGGTTCTTGCGTTTGGATTTGGTTTTATACCAAAGAAATATCCAGGGTAGTTTTGATCCCAGCTGTTCCATGTTTTATCAATCCAACCAACAGGGTTTCCATTTGCGTCATAAACTTCTTTTCCCACTAACTCATGGGGATTATATATTTTCATTTTTCCATCTCTCCTAATATTCATTGCATTAACTAAACAAATATAAACCTTATTATAAAATAAATAATACAATTATTATGTTAATAATGACTTTGCACAAAAATGAGGGGATTTATGTGCAAATTCTAATTTTGCACATAAATTATTTTTAAGTTTATAAAAAGGGCTTTGTATAGTTGTAGTATGGTAAAAATAGTATGTAAAATTTAAGATGGTGCATTAAATATTAAGTTTTTGCAAATATAAAATACACAAAATAAAGGTATTAACAAATGTTAATTTTATATAGAAAATATTATATAATATTTATATTATTCATAATATTTATGGGGAGGAAAAAAAATAAAATAGTATTTGGCATCGTATTCGTGGGTAGTTCAAATGGGTACGGATAGTAATCCTCCCCACGTATCCTTTTTACTATAAGCCAGTAAAAATAAAGTAATCACTTTAAATTTTCCACTATTAAGTTTCCACTACAGTTTTACACAGAACCGATGAATTAGAACATATAAAACTCAATAAATTCAATGATAAAATCATCTTTTCTTTTTTAAAAAGTTTTCAAAAATACCATTTAGTATTAATATTAAAAAGACAACACCAAAAATCAAAATATTTTCATTCAATGAACGAATACTATCATATAATTCTTGATATGTCAAATAAATTAAAATTAAATACATTGGAAAAATTGAAAATAAATAACGTATCTTTTCAATTTTCATGTCTCTTTTCTTTTTTATATAAATATATGTATGACCAATTATTAGAAGAGTTAAACTAATCCATAGAAATGCTAAGCTTGGAATTAAAGAAACTAAATCAGAACTTGCATACAAAAACAAAGCAAATATTCCTAAAACAAAAAATACAAAGACAATGTCCTCAATTTATATATCCATTTTATCAAGAAAGTAATCCTTTGTATTATTTTAACATTTTTGGAAAAAACAAGGAAAATCAAGGAAAAAGGAGTATTATTATACAAGGTTATTACCACCAACTTAAATTTGACAACGTTAATTTGCCAACGCTATACTATACAGAACCTAAAAAATAAACTTATGAATATATCAATAGATAATAAATATTGATCTTACATATTATATTTATTTTTAAGATGGCATATTTTGTATACTTTTTTGTGCCATGGTTTTTTTAATAAAATAAGGAAAAAATCGAGAAGATATTGACTCTTGATTTATATTATAGTATTTCAAAAACTATGTTTACACTTGCTGAAATAATCAAGTCACTTGGTAATATTGATGTCGGAAGAACTGATTCATCTAAGTTTATTGAATTATAACTTCCTCTTATGTAATAATAATATGGATTATATACATAGTTGTCAATGTTAATTGATTTGACATTTCCAAGTTTTTCATCTAAAGCTTCTACAACTGCTTTTGCCTTAGCTTTTGCATCTCTTGCAGCATCAGCCATTAACAAGGTTTTTAGATCATTTTGTTTATTTTTTGATAATTCAAAACTTATACTATCAATAAGTGCACCAGCATTAACAGAAGTATCGATTACTTGCCCTGCTTTATTAAAGTCTTTCAACGTCACTTTCATTGTTACTGTCACCTCAAATCCTTTGAAAACTTTAATATTATTTTCCCATTCATATTTAGCTTCTATATCATAACTTGCTGTCTCAATATCATCTTCAGGTACCCCTAAATCTTTAAGTGATTTTAACACCCGATCGATAATTCCTGCTGCTTCATCTCTTGCAATAATTGCTGAGTTTGGATCAAGAGTTATTATTTTAAGATATATACATAATAGATCTGGTTCACATGTTTGTTGAGCAGTTCCTGTCACTGTTACAGTACCTTGCGGTTCAGATGTAACATTCTCTTGTTCGGATATTTCAGAGATCGATTCATCTAAGTTTGCTGTTCCTAGTTTTACAAATACTGATAAGCCCACAATAGTACTTACTAATATGATGCTTATCAACATAATTGATTTAATTTTTGTTTTTTCCATTTTTTCTCACCATTTTTTCTATATGTAAAATAGTTATTGTTACAGTAAGTATATAAAAGCCTAGAAAATGTTCGGAAAAAACCGAATAAGTAAGATTTTAAATTACGATTTCAAATTCTATATCAATAGAAGAGAAAAATAGAAAAAAGAGTTTTAGTAAGAATAACTTGCCTAAAACCAAACTTCGATATAACTGTAAACGTTCGAGTGGAACTTCTCCTGTAAGGATGTTCACAACCCGCCAGGCCCGTTGTCATTTGATTATGTCAAATTTTTTACGGTAAGAAAAATATGTCCATTTCGTCATATGCTGTTTTTCCGCTATATGTTATAACTTGTGCACCAATTGTATGTTTGCCTTTAAATCTAAAGCTTGGTTTTTTTATTTCAAATTCATAAGGTGGTTCTGAAACTACTCTTTTATAGTTGAAGTAATTATCCAGTATAAACCATACATATTTAATTTCATCATCTGTGTCAATATCAACTTTGATATTCACACTCTTTTGAATTGTAAAGGTCATACCTCTTAACCCTAATTTTCTAAGGTTTAAAAATCCAGGGAGTTTAAAAAATAATTTATCAGAAATATAGAAATATCCTTCGGAAGGATTTGTTATCTGTATTTTAATATCAATTGGTTTATCAGCAAGTTCGACTGTGACAGCTAATATCATCTTTGTAACATTTGTAAGAAAGAAAAAGTCGATAGTACTCAGATCATCTTCAGGAACATGATTTGGGGGTTCCCAGAAATTTGATTGGATAAACAAAACTGCATCATAACCATAATCTAGAAAAGAGTTTTCATCTGCGCCAAGAGTATTATGAAATCTTTCAATTATAATATCAAAATCTCCATTATATTTTTGATTTATTTGATCTATGAAATCTAAAAGCCAGATTGATCTAACAGCTCCATGTATTTGAATGGCATTACCAGTTTTGCTAGTATTTCCAATCATGTCAAGATTAAGTACGCCTACAATATTTTCTTTTTTGGCATAAGCTTTTTTGGCATAATATGTACTACCATAGGTATTAGCAGGACCGCATTCATGACCCGATAAAGCTATAAAACGTAAAGTATGATTAAAAGAGTATTTACATGTAATATTCGCGATTGTAAGCATTGCAGCAATACCGGATCCATCATCATTTGCACCGGGTGAACCTTTCGAAGTGTCATAATGAGCGCATATGATAAAAACCGCATCACTTTTTGGATCTATTCCATGTTGAGTTGCTATCACATTTTTTCCTTTTCTAAGAGGAAATGACCAATTTTGATATTCAACATCCAATCCCATTTGCTTGATATTGTTAAAAATATATTGAGCAGCTTCATCACATGATTCTGTACCTGTCCATTTAGGACCAAACTCAACCAAATGCTCAAGATATTTTTTAATATCTGTTTTATTAACGTTTTTTATCATTTCCACGATTTCAGATTCATTTACTAATGCTGATACAGGGCTTAATTCATCAGACGAATACTCAATATATGATTCAGATATAATATCTGTATGAAACTCAAAAGATGAACAAAATAAAGCAGAAAGAATCAATAACATCAACAATCCTTCTAATATTTTTCTATGCGTACACATATAATTATATCATGTTTTAACTATAATATATATCTTCTTATAATGATGGTTAGTGGTATGATAATAGTTACAAAAAAATAGAAAAAAGTGTTAGAGTTTGGTTTTTTTTAGTTATAGTAATATTGGTTTAGTATTTTTTCAAAAAAAGGAAAACGCTGAAAGAGTTTCTGTAAAAACAATGATATGTTGATTTCTTTGCTTTTTGTCATACTTACCTCTAATGGATCTGACCATTCACCTGTGAAATTATTTGAATCCTTAGCTTTAACTCTAATTGAATATTCACCGTTTTCACTCCAAATATGGTCTGAACTGCAATTTTCACCTGATTTATATGGTCCTATCCAATCGCTAAAATTACCGTCTCCCCAATCCCACATATAATAAACATCATCATTATCAGGATCAATTGTTCTAGTTGTATATATATATTTAATATTTTTTTTGCAGTTTGTAGCCCCTGATGGTGTGTCTGGTTTTTCTGGCCAGCCCAGAACATAAGGTGATTCAGGAATATCTTTTATAGACATATTTTCTGCTAGGCATTTTTCTTCACCTTTGAAATTTACATATAAGGAAAACGTGTCATTTATGTCAGCGTACTGTTCAGGATTAACTATAATTGAATACCCTCCATCTAATGTTTCTTGAATTATGATCCTATCATCAAGTGTTCCATCATCATTAAAATCATCTTCAATGTATTGGCTGTTTGGAATTTCTGAAAAGGTTTTGTTCATTGAATACCCATCAGGATCAATGATCGTTAAATCTATGGGACAATACCCTGTCACTATAAGATTATCATATGGTTCAATCCATACTCCGACCTCATAAAAAAACCAAGTACTAGGATACCATTTATAATCACCTTTTGCACCAATTAATGCTATCTTTGTTATTTTTCCAGTGAACCCCTGTGGTAATGGTCCAACATAGTAATTTTCATTATAGGTATTCCATTCCTCTCCTCGGGATAAATCCTTTGTAGCTATTTGATACCAAGTTCCTTTTGAATCCGCTATTGCAATTTTTCCATATTTATCCCCGCTAAAATATACATTAAGCTGTATCTTCCATCCAATACCTATTAACCGATAATTATCCGCATAATTTCCTAATGTAACATCTGCTTCTATGTCATATCCGCTAGAGCTATATCCACCCATTGCTTCAGTGTTTAAAGAGCCATCAATGATAAGATTTAAATCTTCATAAGGAGGAAAATTACTACTTCCTGATATTATTGCACCGTTTGACTTCAATGCAACATTTATGACACCCGCATCACCAGGTTTTTTTGGGTTACTTACCGACAGTATTTTTGATGTTGTGCCAATCGTATTATACATGTCAGTTATTTTTAATGTCACCGTGTATTTTCCTGCAGTGGAGTAAATATGCTTAGGATTTTGTTCAGATGATGTTGTACCATCACCAAAATTCCACAACCAAGATTTTATATTTTCACCTTGAGATAAATCATGAAATTGCATCAAGTCACCTGTCCATGGTTTACTAGGGCTATATGAAAAATCAGCTATAGGTATGCTTGAGACTATTGTGAAATCCCATATTGGTCCTGTGCTTGTTGCTCCATAATTATCCC
>JALHTX010000326.1 GCA_022866015.1 Thermoplasmatota archaeon | reverse complement strand
TTGATTTAAGAAGTGCTAATCTTTTTCTGTAATCTGTTTTTCCTTCTCGCCTTCGACGAGGTTTTATATGATAACGTGGTCCGCCTTTCATTTTTTCTGTGCCTCCTTAATTACTCCATCAGAGAGCATATGAGCTTCGAGGTGATGCTTATTTTTGAACTCGCCACCCTTTGCTTTCATATAGTATTTACGATAAACAGCGGGCGATATCTTTTTTTCATCACGAAGTGTTTTTAATTGTTCACGTATAGGCCTTATAGTTTTAATCCAGCGTGACTTTCTAGGTTGTCTTGCTTGTTTTCCGCCTTTGCGGGTACCATGACCATGGCGGCGTCCTTTTTCTTTTTGTTTGACTGCATATTTTTTTCTACCGCGGGAAATGCCTACTATAGCACGGGCTTTTATAGCTTTACCATTAACTAGGATTCTAATGTCATCTTTTGTAACTGCTTTTGCTATTTCTTCAAGTCGGTCTTGATCCATCCAAACACGATTTGCACCGCATTTAAGAATCCTTGCCGCCATTCTTCGTTGATTCCTTAAATCAGTCATATTTTAACCTCACAAGTTTAGAATTCTAATATCAAGCTCTTCAGCTTTCTTTCCAATGTCTATTCTTTTCTTTGTTCCCACACTGCCGCCTATGCGAGCAGCCTGAGTTTTAGGATTTAAAGCTTCTAAATCTTTTACATTGAAAATAGTTACATCTTCAAAACCAGAAGAATGCAGACCACGTGTTTGTTTTGGCCCACGGAAACCTACTCTTACTTTACTAGGACGATAAGCCAGGTTTTTGCGCATCTTTGATGTTATACCATCTGGTCTACGCCAGTTCTTAGGTATTCTTTTATATCTGAACCATTCCTCACGTAGGAATTCAGGAGTACGTTTCTGTATTTCTTTTCTTTTTTCAAGTTGTTGTTTTAATTCTTCATTTAAAACTGGTTTCTTTTTTAGTTTTATAACTTTTTTTTCTTCTATTTTTTCTTTTATCTCTGGTTTTTTTGTTTCCTTTTTAACAGTTTCTTCTTTTTTTGTTTCTTTAGAAGGTTTTTCTATTGCCTTTTTTTGTGCTATAGTTTTATTTACTGTTTGTTTTTTTACAGTTGTTTTTTTTGTTTGTGTTTTCTCTTTTGGTTTATCAATTGTTTTTTTCTTTGTTTGTGGTTTTTTTACCTCTTCTTTTGCCATTATTGCCTACCTCCTTTGCTTGTACGATATACTCCATCTTGGAAAACACGTATATCCCTGTTTTTTATTTTTGTTGCTCGTTCGATATTTGCAACAGTTTGGCCAACTTTTTCTCTATCAATTCCTGTAACAGTAATATTTTCAGCTTTTGCGTCTACTTTTACTCCTTCTAATATTTTAGCACGACGTGGAGAACGTTCACCAAGGAAATTTTGAATTATAAATTCATCACCCTCCACCATTGTTTTTATAGGAAAGTGTGAAAACACTGTTTTCATTTTATATTCAAATCCCTGTGTTACACCCCTTTTCATGTTGTTTATATGAGCAATAAAGGTTCCTATGATTGCTTTATCCTTTCGTCTTACATTTTTACTGTGAATTTCAACTATGTTACCATTTAGTTTTATACTTATTTTTGGATGAGAAAAAATTCTTGAATTTTCTCCTTTTTCTCCTTTTATGGTTAATGTATCATTTTCAAATTTTGCAGTGACACCTTCAGGAAGTGTTATTTTTTCGTTTAATTCTGGTATAATCATGATTTATCACCTTTTACTAGTAGACGTATGCTAGTAGTTTACCCCCTATTCCGTTCTTTTTTGCTTCATCTTGTGAAAGTATACCTTTTGTTGTTGTAAGAATTAAAAGCCCGAAGTTTTTCGCAGGTAGATATCTTGATTCCCATTTATCCATTTCATTTCCTTTTATTGGATACCTTGGTTTTATGACTCCACAGTCGTTTATACTACCCGTGAGTTTTACCTGGAATATTCCTGCTTTTCCATCATCAAGGTGTTCAAATTCTCCAATGTATCCTTTTTCTTTTAATAGATTTAATATTCCACCTATTAGTTTTGATGAAGGCTGGATACTACAAGTTCCTTTACCTTTTGACTCTGCATTTTTAATTATTGATAACGCATTTGCAAGTGGATCATTTAACATTTTTTCTTATAC
>JALHTX010000325.1 GCA_022866015.1 Thermoplasmatota archaeon | reverse complement strand
GGACTATAAAAAGGCTTACTGAACGATGTTTCAGACGTCTCTTGCACGGTAATCTTTAAAAAATAGAGGTCAAAGATGTTCACTCAAGGCTTCATTTCGGGATGAAGCTCCCAAATCATTAATATATAATAGAATTATTTTTCATTTTATATCCAATATTCTTAAGTAGGGTAACTAGATACCTTTTCACGTTCTAAGATATAAATTTATTATAAACTAATTGAAAATTATTTAAAAAAACGGAGGCAAAAAGCAATGGTAAAACTTCATGAAATGATATTAAGAGATGCACATCAGTCAATGCTTGCAACTCGTATGCGAACAGAAGATATGCTGCCTATTGCAGATAAACTTGATCAGGTAGGATTTTTCTCAATGGAAGTATGGGGAGGCGCAACATTTGATGTATGTATACGTTATCTTAATCAGGATCCCTGGGAAAGAATAAGATTACTTAAAAAAGCAATGCCAAACACACCAATGCAAATGCTAGAACGTGCAATGAATATAGTTGCATACTGGAATTTTCCTGATGATGTCGTTAAAAAATTTATTTTTCTTGCAAAAAAGAATGGTGTAGATTACTTTCGTATTTTTGATGCATTAAATGATCTTCGTAACATGGAAGTACCAATGAAAAGTGTAAAAGAAGAAGGCGGGCATGTACAAGCGTGTTTAAGTTATACTATTTCTCCAATTCACACTGTTGATTATTTTGTTGAAAAATTCAAAAAACTAGAAAAGATGGGTGCAGACTCTCTTTGTATAAAAGATATGGCCGGTATGATATCGCCACAGCGTGCATATGATATAATTAAAGGTGTAAAAGATGAAGGTGTTAAACTCCCAATTGATCTTCATAGTCATTGTACTAGTGGTATGACTGGTATGGCTTATCAGCGTGGTGTTGAAGCTGGTGCTGATATTTTGGATACTGCAATAAGTCCTATCAGTGGTGGAACAGCTGCTCCTGCGACAGAATCTATTGCTGCTGCATTACAGGGTACTGAATGGGAAACTGGTTATGATTTAAAATTACTTATCGAGATTCGTAAATATTTCCTTGGAGTATGGGATAAATATCGGCATTTACATAGATTTAATGCACTTAAAGTTGATCCAAGTGTTACGCTTCATCAAGTCCCTGGAGGTATGCTCAGTAATCTAATATTTCAATTAGAGGAACAAGGCGCTCATGGTAAATATCAAGAGATACTTATAGAGACTGCCCGTGTTCGTGAGGAGCTCGGTTATCCACCGTTAGTGACACCAACAAGTCAGGTAGTTGGTGTCCAAGCAGTTATGAATGTACTTCATGGTCGTTATAAAGTTATTACAAAGGAAACAAAGGATTACTGTAAAGGTATGTATGGTAAACCGCCCGCCCCAATAAAACCAGATATTTTGAAAAAAGTTCTTGGGCCTAAATGGAAAGAGGAGGTAATTGACTGTCGTCCATCTGATCTTTTAAAACCAATGTGGTCTCAACGTAAGAGTGAACTTAAAGAACATTCTGAAGTGAACCTTACAGATGAAAACATTATGACATATTGTATTTATCAGCAAGTTGGTCTTAAATTTTTAAAAGGTCAGGCACAAGCAGAGTTTACTTCAGAGCAACTCCCACTTCCAATTGATCATCCATTAACTCGCGGTATGGTTAAACAGAGTTTTCCTGAGGCTAAACAAATATGGATTGAAACTGTACCACCTGATGAACGTAGTGGCCCTGCACAAATTCCAACAGAGTTTGAAGTTGAAGTTGATGGTGAACCTTTCGAAGTAAAAGTAATTCCATCTGGTGGATTTTTGGTTGCTGGTGGAGCACCTGGTGGAGCTTTGCCGGGTAAACCAAAAGATGTTGAGGGTGGGGTTAAATCAAACATGCAAGGAACAATTCTTTCTATTAAAGTCAAAAAAGGTGATAAAGTAAAATCAGGGGATATAATAGCAACTATTGAAGCAATGAAAATGGAACAAGAAATTAAATCTGAAGCAGCAGGAGAAGTTAAAGATATCTTTATTAAAGAAGGAAATTCAGTCGCATGTGGCGATCTTATCATGCAAATTCTCTAAAATATGAGGTTAAAATATGCTAAATAAGGTTTTAATCGCAAATCGTGGTGAAATCGCTGTTCGTATAATGCGTGCATGTAAAGAACTAGGAATTTCAACTGTTGCAGTTTATTCTGATGCTGATGAAAAAGCTCTTTTTGTAAAATATGCTGATGAAAAATATAATATTGGTCCAGGTCCTGCAAGTCAATCTTATCTTCAGAAGCAAAAAATTATAGATGTTGCACTAAAAACTCAGGCTGAGGGAATTCATCCGGGGTATGGTTTTATGGCAGAAAACTCCGAGTTTGCAGAACTTTGTCATAAAAATGGTATCGAATTTATCGGTCCACCAGTATCAGCAATGAAACTCATGGGTTCAAAAATTGATTCTAAGAAATCCATGATTAAAGCAGGCGTTTATGTTGTTCCTGGCGTTACAGAAGCGATTTGTAATCATGAAAAAGCAAAAGATATCGCTCATGATGTAGGCTATCCTGTTATGCTTAAAGCATCTGCTGGCGGTGGTGGTATAGGTATTCAAAAAGTTGATGATGAAAAACAAATGGAGAAGGCTCTGTCTACTGTTCGTCAGCTTGCAAAAAATAGTTTTGGTGATTACTCTGTTTTTATTGAAAAATTTATTGATGATCCACGTCATATTGAATTTCAGGTTATAGGTGATAAACATAATCATTTGATTCATTGTTTTGAAAGAGAGTGTTCTGTTCAGAGAAGACATCAGAAGTTAATAGAGGAAACACCCTCATGTGCACTTACACCACAGCTACGTGAAGAAATTGGTGCACAAGCAGTTCTTGCTGCAAAAACCGCTGGCTATTATAATGCGGGTACTTGTGAGTTCATGTTTAAAGATGGTAAATATTATTTTTTAGAAATGAATACTCGTTTGCAGGTGGAACATCCTATAACTGAGGCTATCACTGGTATAGATTTAGCTCGTGAGCAACTTCGTGTTGCATCAGGATTTGAACTTGAATATGAACAGAAGGATATCAAATCAAGAGGACATGCAATAGAATGTAGGATAAACGCAGAAGATCCACTTAATAATTTTATGCCTGCACCAAGTAAAATCATTCGTTATGCAGAACCTTCTGGTCCTGGAATTAGGATAGATTCTGGTGTTTATCAAGGTTTTACAATTCCACCGTTTTATGATAGCATGATTGCAAAACTTATCGTTTGGGCTGAAGATAGAAATAGATGTATAGCACGTGTGAAACGTGCTCTTTGGGAGTTTCAGATAGGTGGTGTTCGCAACAATATACCTTTCCATCAGGTTGTAATGAACAATGAG
>JALHTX010000324.1 GCA_022866015.1 Thermoplasmatota archaeon | reverse complement strand
GTATTCTCCCTTCTTTATCTAATCTATCATATAAAGGTGTACCAGGATAAGGAGTTAAAACTGCGAAACGTGCTGAATCTAAACCTAATTTAGCAATGTTATCCCTTGTAAAATCAAAAATATCAGGAACATCTCCATCAAAACCAAATATAAAATTACCAAGTACTGACATCTTATATTTATGTATGTTATTAACAACACGGTAAAAATCTTCAACTTTGTTAGTTATTTTATGAACCCCTTCAAGTGTTTGCTGAGCAAAAGATTCAAAACCAACTGTCCATTCGATACAACCAGCTTGTTGAGAAATACAAATAAGTTCTTCATCTGATGCTAAAGTATCTACATTACCTTCACAAATAAATTTTTTATTTAAATCTTTCATTTGTCTAAAAAGTTTTTTAGTATAAGAAAGGTCTATAGTCATAGAAACATCACAAAAAAGAAGAAATTTCTGTGGAAGAGTTTTTATTTCATTTATAACTTCTTCAAAAGGTCTAGTACGGAAAATAGACCCCTGAGGAATATTTGATTCCTGACAAAAATCACATTTGTATGGACAACCTCTTGTTGCCTCAATTGCACCTAATAACCTGGATCCTTTATATTTAAAAACATTTGTTAAACTTAATGATTTCTGATTAAATTTTTCCTTGGATTCATATAAAATTTTGAGCTTATTTTTTTCAAGATCATCTATTATAATAGGCCAAAGGTCCTCAGCACTACCTACAATTACACTATCACCATGTTGTTTAGCTTCATCGGGTAAAGCAGATGGATGAGAACCACTTAGAATAACTTTTATTCCTCTTTGTTTAAACTTATCAGCAATTATATATGCTCTTTGCGAAGTTCCCGTTTTAAAGTTTATAAGAACTGCATCGTATTTTTCATCAAAGTTAATATTCTCATAGCTAGATGGTACTATAGTAATATGTTTTTTAGGAGTTACCTCTGCAAGTTGATATGCATAAATAGATAAAAGATATGGAAAAGCAGAAAATATAGATTTATCAAAAGATGATAATTTTAGTAAACTATTTTCTCCTAAAATCAATAGTTTCATCTATCTGTATTAGCCTATGTTGATTTTATAAGTTTTTTGATTTAAAAATAACTTCTGGAAAAACATCTGCTAAATCTATTATATTTTCTTTGTTACCATTTTTCAAATATGCTTGGAAAAAAGCAAGTTCATATGATTTTGTAATATTTATCATTCTTTTAGGTTCAATTGTTCCAAAACTTAAAAGTTTTGGTGGAATCAATGGTAGTAAATGTTTCAAGAGTATTCCAACATCTGTAAATGCATAATGCGTAGATCCGATGATTGTTATTTGATAAGCATCATTTATTAGATAATTCCATAGATAATTTGATGAATTACTTGTAAAACTCTTCTCGGCAAGCATGATCATAATTGGTTTGTTAAAATCTTGATTAATTAATTCTTCATAAATAACGCCATCAAGAGTGAGACCACATTTGAATCTAGAATCTTCATATAAACACAT
>JALHTX010000032.1 GCA_022866015.1 Thermoplasmatota archaeon | reverse complement strand
ATAGCCAATTTCCTTAACTTTTTCTTTAACCACCTTCACAATATCCGGTCTCACATTTGTTGTAAACTCACCTGTTACTAATACAAAATTGGTTGAAACTAAAGTTTCACAAGCAACCCTCGCCAAAGGATCTTGCTCAACAATAATATCCAAAATCGCATCGCTTATTTGATCACAAATTTTATCTGGATGACCACACGTTACACTTTCTGAGGTGAATAACCATTTATTCATTTTAATTTTCTTCTTTCTTTAAATTTCCACTTTTTATTAAGTTTAGTATTTTTCAGAAAAATAAAAGATGGTGTAAGTGTAAATAAAAAACTGCGAGATCATCTTATAAAATCACACTTAAATGTTCCATGGTCATAGCTGAGTAAACTCTCGCATCTCCCTACAAAAGCCTTCTCGATTATTGAACTTCTCAAAAAATTGATAATCTCGAAATACAAAATGACTCCAAGGCAATCGTTTTTTAGGATCTTTTTCATTAAAAAAACATTTTTCAGACAGACCAAAATATGTTAGGGCTTCTTTCCATGATTTAAGAGAATAATTATTATTTAGGAAAACTCTTTCGATTACGTTGCCAATTAGCTCGTTCCCTCTACCCAGTATAGGTTGCACGAATGGGAGTTCAGAATTGACACAGGTCACCATCTTTATCCCGTTGAAATTTTCGATAGAGCGAACTAAGAGATTATATTTTCTTATAGCTTCCTCATACGAGATATTTTCTAAGTATTGCCAAGGCACATGAGGTTTAATGTATACTCCATTGTGATGTACGAAAAGTATTCCCCGGTTACCCATTTCTTTTCTTATTTTGCTCACAAGTTTCCCCAAACACACAATATCCATATCGGTTTCTCCAGGAACTCCACTCATTGTATATAAGGCAAGACTCAATCCATACCTATAAACCATTCGACTTATCTCCATTATTTTATCATCTGTAATGTAGCCTTTGCCTAAAGAACGCCGTAATCTGCAAGTTGTTTCGGGTGCTATGGTTATGGTGTCTTGACCAGCATATCTTATTAATCTAAGCAATTCATTATCTACCTGTTTTATATTCAAAGACCCTACTCGAGGCTTAAATCTTTTCCTTAATAATTTAAATAGTAAATCTGATAGTTCAGTACTAGTAATTTTCTCTTTTGAATAAGTTGAAGAAAAAAATAATTTAATTATTTGCGTGCCATAATCTATTCTTCTTTTTTCAGCTAAAATAATAACTAAATCTTCATCAATTATTAATGCTTTGCCGTTTCTATTTCCCTGTAAATTTCCAACAATACAAAATGGACATTTTTTGTGACATCCCATTCCAACCATAATACTAAGATAGTCATTATATTCATATACTGAAATTGGACTTGTCCAAATCGAATAAATAGGATGCTTGTTTAAATCTAAAGTATTTCTGGAAAAAATATATTCTTTTCCGGGAGGCGCTTCAAAGGATTCAACATAACCTTCTGCGTCATATTGGAGATTATACAGCGAAGGGACATAGACTCCCTCAATGTCGGAAAAACTTTCAATGATTGCATCCCTAGAAGTTTTTTTATTTCTTCCTTCCTCAAATTTCCTTATAATTTCTGCCATCGCCTCGCGACCCTCTCCTATCACAACTGCATCAAAGTACATTGTCATTGGCATTGGATTAACCATTCCACCTCCGATTACAATGGGGGAGATAGATTTT
>JALHTX010000323.1 GCA_022866015.1 Thermoplasmatota archaeon | reverse complement strand
CTTTACTTTTTCTCCAACAGATTTGTGTGTCATCAGACGGTCGAGCATCACAGTACCTAGCACTACGTTTACTTTGTCTCCACCAAATTCCTGTATCTTGTATATGCGACGTCCAGGCCACTTTTTAGATTCAACAATATCTACTAGTTCACCTTCTACCGATTCGCCGATTGCTAGTTTGATAACTTCTGCATTTTCGTCACCTGGAAAAGGTACAGGATCGTCCTCCATCCAGTTAGTTACAGGTTTCGGTGTTGTCTCACTTGTGGTATTATTTTTTTTATTCATACCGCCACCCCATTAAAAAAAGATTGTGGCTCAACGGTTTCAACCGCTTTATCGCTTGCTTTATTCAAGAGTGATTTATTACTCTTGATTATTATTATTTTTTTTATTTTTTTCATTATATTTCACCTTTTATTTTCTCCAGGGTTCTGTTTTTAGCGAAGTGTTACCCTAGTAGAACACTTGTCAAAAATGGTGACTTAATACTTTGAATGTGCAACGATTTTGTATTGTAACCCTTGCTGCACATCTATTTATCACCAGATGACTATTAAATGATCATAAAATCCCCCGTTTTTCCAGTTCTTTTTCAGTCCAAGCTAGTGCTTGGTCTAAAGTAATTTTTTTTTCTTCTAAAAATTTTTTACATCTAGGAAATTTATCCCAATCCATGATTATTTTCTCCTTCATTAATCAAATTTTGTTTAAAATTCCAGATAAGAATACGAATAAGACTTGACTTGGATATATGATATTTTTTTGCTAAATATTCAATTTTTTTTGATGTCTGAGAATCAATACTGAATGTTTGATTTTTGTTCATTTTTTAATTGCTCCATATTCAGTAGTCACACAATTTATAAAAAGTCCAACTAACTATCAAATATGTTAGTTACTATGAGATCTGCTAATAAAATATTAAAAAAAGATAAGGTGCAAAAAATACTATTTTACTGGAAAGATGATCTATTAAAAGAGGTTCAGTTCTGTGTTTTGAGAAAAGAATTTGTAAATAAATATAGTGATTTAATATATAGAGAAAAAAACGAATTCCATTATTTTGACCGTGAAACAAAAATAAAATATAAAAAAAAACCTAAAACGCTTTATGAAACTGATGAAGAATTAAGTAGAGATTTAAAAGAAATGGTTGAATATGGGATATTAGACAAGAGACTAGAGGATCAACAAAAAGGTAAACCTAAATCATTTTATAGACTAAGTAAAAAATATTTATCGGAACCATTGAAGATTTGGCATAAAGATTGTATTATAAATACAAGTGTTGATAATATTATAACTACTGATTCTAATTTGTTTTTTTGTTTTCCAAATAAATGTATTAGTAGTTTAAATCCTATCATTACAATAGAAGATATTGATAAATTAAATAATATATCCAAAGAAATAAGAAGGAAATTAAATGAAATTTCGGATATATTTATTGAGTTTGGAAAAAGAAAAGCAGCGGATATCTGCATCAAGGTTATAGATAACTTCGGTTTTGATGATGCGTTTAAGGAATATTTCTATATTTGTATTATCTCAGATTTTGCAGTGAAACTACATTTTCATGGATATGATTTTAGCCGAATAGAAGAAAGTTCAAAGGAAGAATTTAGATATCTTGAGCCTGGAGTAACCTATTATAAAATAATCATCACTGCAGCTAAAAAATTTATTCAAAAGAAATATAATTTAGATAAAGAAGCTGTTCAACAACTATCAAAAAACCATGACAATGTTCTTAATCTTCATAGTTTCATTGGAGAAATATTTTGCGATTTTACTTCTGCATTTTCAAGTTACATCATCATCGGAGAACAAACTGACACATTTTTAGGAGCTGAATCATTACTTTTTTCAGATAAATATATTTCTAAGTTTAAATCCTGTAAAAACCTGTCTGATTTAGATAAACTTGCAAAGAAGATAAAGGACGAGAATTTTTTCACTAGATTTCGATCTGTAATTAAATTTGATGAAATTGTGCCATTGATTGAAGAAAAACAGGAGCATAGTTATATTGTTAATAACATTTCACAAGTTTTTCATCAAAAACATTTTATAAAAATAATTGAAAAAACCAATATACAACCCGCACAAGAGAAATTATCATTTTTTGATGACATGCACTTCTTTGATAAATATAATACAATTGGAGATTTTTTGGCTAATGATGAAATAGTTGTTAATAAAATTAAATACGAAAATGTTGGTAAATATATAAAATTTAACAAAAATGAAATATATAATAATTTAAAAAATTGGGCTAAACTTTTTTACTTATTATAAAAATTTGTTTTATCACGCACCGAAGATTTTATTCCATTCTGTTTTTCAAGTTTTTCAAGTCTGAGTTCTAATATTTGCGCTTTCATTTCTTCTATTGTTTTTTGCATCTGTTCTTTATCTTTCTGTAACACTTCTATTTGTTTGTTTACACCTGTGAGATCTGGTTGTGATTCAAATATCAATAGGGAGTTGGAATGTTCGTCATAATTCTTTTTTA
Source organism: Thermoplasmatota archaeon (assembly GCA_022866015.1). Taxonomy (GTDB): domain Archaea; phylum Thermoplasmatota; class E2; order DHVEG-1; family DHVEG-1; genus PFL35. The sequence goes on along the minus strand of JALHTX010000323.1, from coordinate 3,170 downwards.
ATAGTTCTTGTTGATATTCCAAGTCAGAATAAAGAGATTTTAAAAGTGATTCGTGACCACCGATATAATTTACAAAATTCTCTTTCATTCCAGAGTTCAGCATGGAGCTGAACCAGTGTTTGCGTATGGTATGTATGTGGAATTTGTATCTTGCATCCTTTAATTTGGGATTGCTGTCTTTCTCATTGTATGGCGAGCCTGCTCTCTCTAAAAGCCTATTCCAAGTTTTTAATGCGTTATCTTTTGCAAATGGGAATAGCCTGTTGTCTGTTACCCTTTTATTTTCCCTTGCGAATACCGACTTGTTGTATTTTCCCTCGATGAATTTATCCCTTACTTTTAGCCAGTTTTCCAAAACTTCCCTACACTCATCTGTATAAAAAACATGCCTTATCCTATGTGTTTTTGAAATATCCGCGGATAATCGTATATGGTTGTTTTTCCAGTCAGCGTTCAGCATTGGAATTGTTATCTGTAATGCTTCGCCAATTCGTAGCCCTGTAGATGCTAGAAATATGGTTAAAGCTCTGGTTTTTATGTCTACAGCATACTCTAATAGCGTTTTTAAATCGTTATTTGTAGGAATCTTGTCATCGGTCACAGCCTGAGGCCTACCAATGTCGTTTCTAGTAATCCACTCATCCCACTGATTAGGCTTTATTTCTATCTCGTTTTTCTCCATGAATCGCTTTACACATGATAACATGGTTTGTTGTGTTTTGTCCGGTATGTTCTCTATAGCAATGACAACCTTTTCAATATCCTTTACATAATCCCTTCCGGAAGTAAAATAGTTGGTCTGATCAGTTATCCCTAGTTCCTTGAAGTATCTATTTAAAAAGGATCTGTATGTTGATCTAGTACCTGGCTTTTTAGTTATTTTCTTTAAAAAATTCTCTACGACTTCATATTTCTCAATCGGCTTTCTTGACATAATGACTGATAAGTAGTATGAAGTATTAATTAAAATAATTTTCGGTTGTAAACATGTTTAAAATACTGATTTAGAATTCATCTAGAAACAGAATTAAAAACAGGTTTTTAAATTTGTTTAACAAAAAACATTAGCTGCATGATACGAACTACGTACCAAAGGACCAGATTCAACATGTTTAAAACCAAGATCTAAACCAATTTTAATAAATTCTTTAAACTCAGCTGGAGTATAATATTTCCTAATACTAGCATGCTTTTTTGTAGGTTGTAGATATTGACCAATAGTTAGAAAATCAACATCTGATTTTTTTAAATCTTTCATAGTGTTAAGTATCTGATCAGATGTTTCTCCGATGCCAACCATAAAACCAGATTTAGATTTAATATTACTTTTTAATTTTTTAATATTTGAAAGCACCTTTAAACTTATTTTATAATCCCCTTCAGGTCGGATATCAGAAAATAACTCTTTTACAACCTCGATATTATGATTAACAACATCAGGATCTGAGTCAACAACAGATTTTAAAGCAGAGATATTGCCTTTAAAATCAGCAATCAAAACCTCAACCATACAACCAGGATTCAAATGTTTAACCTTGCTTATCGTCTCTGCAAAAACACTAGCCCCACCATCTGATAAATCATCTCTTGTAACAGAAGTAATAACTACGTACTTCAAACCTAGTTTTTTTACACTATCTGCAAGATCTTCTGGCTCAGTAGGGTTTAAAATACCTGGTTTTCCATGAGAAACATTACAATACCGGCAATTACGAGTACAAACATTTCCTAGAATAAGAAAAACTGCCGTGCCACTTCCAAAACACTCAGCTAAATTAGGACACTTTGCCTCCTCACAGATAGTATGAAGCTTAGCACTACGCAAAAGAGATTTAATTTTAACAAAATTTCTTCCACCAGGAATATCAACTTTTAACCAATCAGGATGACGACGCATAAATATTATACTCCCATAGTTACACGTAAAAGATCACGAAGACCTGGTGAAAAACCAAGTATTAATATGCCAATCTTGAGAAGATTGACAAGGGTTATATGTTCTTTAAGTTCATCTTTGTACAAAACATCAAAAACATAAATTACAAAAATAATCAACATAAACTTAACAATTGGAAATAATGGACCCCAAACTTCTAATAAAAAATTAGAAGCAGGATGTTTCTCAGCATAAAAAAGACCCATAGAAAAAGGATCTTTAATACTAATATAACTTGTAAGACCATCTATCAGATGGCCACCTAGCATTGCAAGATTCAAAGGATTTTTGTAAACAACAATTTTTTCTTTTCCTTTAAAATAATTAGCTATAAAATAGACCAGAGAAACAACTATTGAAACAATTCCTAAAACAATTAAAAAAACATCAAAGCTAACACCATTAGTGCTATCCCAACGATTCCCAAGAATCCAATTAGCGATAGGAATAAGAGTAGGAATTAAAAAAAACAATCCTCCAACAAATAAAACCTTGTTTACAGTTATTTTAGATAGTTTAAGTTTATTTTCAAGATAATGCCCAAGAATTAAAAATAAAATTGCAAAAAAAGCTATCAATAGGTAAATAAAGGGTGAAATAAATAAATAGACCCAAGGTTTATCAAAATAAACTGTGTCTTCTAAAACACGAGTCACTGGACCAAACAAAATAAAAGGCATAAGAGCCAGTGCAAAACGCCAATCAACTTTGATGTTAAGTTTTTTAAGAAGAAGATAAATATAATACAAGGCAATAATCAAGATAATTCCATAAGTAAGTTCTGAAATCATTGTATATCCTTCACTTGCTTCTATACCATTAAAAATAGCAGTACCATGATCTGAATTAAGCGAATCTGCAACTACAGGACCCCAATAATACTTCCAAATCCAATTATCATAAAAAATACGAGGAAACATAGAAATCCCTGTTATACAAATAATCACAACTAAAATAAGAAAATACAAAAGTATTTTATTTTTATTATTCCAGATAATATTAAAAATTTTCATATGTTTTCTTTAACTGAAAGGAAAAAATAATATATTAATTCACCTACCGAGGAGTAGGCTTAATTTTAATATAGAGAAAACGGGAGTGTAGTAACGTTGAAATGAAATTAGTATAAAAAGTGCAGGGTAAGGGATTTGAATACCAAAATACTGGTAAAAAATCAAGTATTCTCTTATAAGTAGTATTTTCTGTTGTATAAACGAAACAGAAAATCCTGATG
>JALHTX010000322.1 GCA_022866015.1 Thermoplasmatota archaeon | reverse complement strand
TTTACATCTAGCTGATACTTGTTTGGATTGAAATGCGGGTATTTGTGTAACATGAAGGACAAGTTTTGAGCAAACCCATCGCTTAATACTACTCGACCCACCTATCTGAAGGGTCGATATGTTTTAAGCAGAGTGGTTTGCTTTCCTTCATGTTACATTAAAAGAAGTTAAAATATGGGATACCCCCATCTTTAGATGGATTTATTTTGGGAGGATGTCATATTTTCAGATAGCAGAAACAGATTTTAAATTAAGAATTCAAGATGTATTTTTCCTGGTTTTTTTTGCATTTATTATAAAATCATCTGTTGATTTTTATAATCTTTTTATTAAATCACAGGAAGTTACTTATGCTCTTTCAACACATATTAATCATAAAAAAACGATAACAGAGATATTTTTTGCAGTTTTTCTAACAAATATTTTTATTTGGTTTTCTTTTTCTACACTTTATATTATAGGACTTATTATTTTTGGAATTAATATAAATTATCCAGATTTGTATCTTTTTTTTAATTTGGGTGTAATTTCTGCAATATGTCTAGGTTGTAGTATTTGTATAAATTTTTTTTCAAGATTAAGAGTAATTCCAATGGCAATATTATTTATTTTTTATTTTTACTTTCAAGAACCATTGTTTGTTGTAATGACTTTACCATTAGCAGTTTTGTATATTCTCTGGAGTATTAATCATGCAAAAGAATCACATCAGAACATTAGGCGAAAAGAAAGAATAAACAATACCTCACAGAATAAAACACGAAGTATTATATGGGCAATTTTTCACAAAGAAACAACAATATTATGGCGCGATAGACTTCTTGCAAGTTTTATATCAACATCTGCTTTTACAGGCTTAGGTGCAGGTTATCTATATCTTCATGGTGATGAATTGTTTATACCAACATCACTGAGGTTTATGTATGGTGAATTTTTACCATCAATGTTTATATTTTTAGGTATTTTTATAGTAGTAATTTACACAGCAGTATTTCCATCGCTTATTCTTTTTTTAAATGAAGAAAAAACTTTGTGGATAATACGTCATATTCCTATTAAAAACGAAAAATTGATTTTGGGTAAAATATCGTCTCTAATTTTATGTTTTATTGCAGGAATACCTTTCATTCCTTTTATGCTAATTTTTGTTGGTTTTGAAAATTTATTGTATATATGTTGGTTCCTAGTTTTTGCGTATCTTGCAAGTGTAATAATTGCACTTCCGATTGGTGTAAAATATGTCGGAAAAAAATCAGATATAATGCTGCTTTACAGTGTTACAATGCTGCTTTTATTTGTCTTAGGAATAGGTTCATTTATAAGCGTATATATCTGGACGAACATGCCATATCCTATTGTACCATCTATGCTCATCATTCTTGTTGAATTTGTAGCTTTGTATGTTTCAGTAAAAATATCAGATAAAATTTTAACTCTTAGAAAACCACTAAGTTTAGATTTGAATAATCCCTAGTTTTTTCATTTTCATAAAGTTATCTGGGTGTTTCTCAAAATATTTATTAATTGGCTCAAGAATTTTGTTAATATATTTTGCAGTAGAGTTTTTTAAGTCAAGTGGGTGCAGGCCATTAATAAATGCTTTTTCTAGTTCTTCATAACTGCTAAATTCTAGATTTCCACCGAATTTTTCAGGTCTTTCTATTAAAAATACTTCGTCTTTAAGTTCTGGAAAAATAACGTATTTACAAATTTCAATAACAGGATTTCCATCAACAGTTTTTTCCGGGCAATATGCTTTTTTCATCTTGCTGTTTACTTTATCTGGATCATCATGTATACTAATCATTGATTCAGGTTTACTTTTACTCATCTTTATCTCAGTTGGATCCATGCGTCCCCCAGCTTGAAGGCCTGTGAGCAGTGGTGTATGAATTGCAACCGGTACTTTACGACCTAGCTTTTTTGATATATCTCTTGCAAGCATATGTGCATGACGCTGATCCATACCGCCATATGCTACATCTAAATTCAAGTAGAATATGTCAGAGACTTGCATAGCAGGATAAAAAAGTTTAGATAAATCACGTTCTGCCTCGTCTTCAGATCGTCCCATTATATCCATTGCACGTTTAACACGTGCAACACTTGTTGCTTTTGATACTCTCAACACTAATTCCCAGTATTTTGGATCGCCTACATAATCACTTGCATAAACAAATGTTAACTTGTCACGTTCAACTCCCATTGCTTCAAAACAGTCTTCCATGTATTTACCACAGAGTTTTATTTTCTCGATATCTCCACCTAGTTTATCATTAATATATGCATGCCAATCAGCCATAAGTACAGTAAACTCAAAACCTGCTTTTAGAAAATCCTTAATTTTATTTGTACAAATCTTCCAACCAAGATGAACTGTTCCAGAGGGTTCAAAACCTATATATGCACGCGGTTTATTTTTTCCAAGAACTATTTTTAGTTCAGGTATTGTAACGATTTCTTCAATATTTTGTAAAACTATTTCCAATTTGTCCATTGTATTCATCTCTTAAGTTTTTTTACGACTCTATCAATAATCTCGTCTGTTACACCAAGATAGTTCTCAGGGTTTAATGCATAATTTATTTCATTTTCAGATAGTAATTTGAGTTTTTTGTTTTCAATGATAAAAATTTCTTTTAAAGTTTTTCCTTCCTCTGTAGCTTTAAGAGCTGTTTTTCGCATTAGTTCATGTGCATCTCCCCTACCCATACCTTTACCTATCAATATTGTCATAAGTGATTCTGCCATAGGTAGACCTTTTGAAATTTCAAGATTCTTTTTCATTTTGTCTGGAAAAACCTTGATGTTTTTAAAAACATCATCTGTTTTATATACGATCCAGTCTGTAAGAATTATTGAATGGGGTATTATAGAACGTTCATTGCTGGAGTTACATAAGTCTCGTTCATGCCACTGAACTGCGTTTTCATAAGTAGGTATAATAAAACCACGTATAAGTCTTGCAAGACCACATATCTGCTCACAAGTAATTGGATTTCTTTTATGTGGCATAGTAGAAGAACCTACTTGTTTTTTTACTTCAAATGCCTCGGCAACCTCACCTATTTCATCACGTTGTAAATTGCGAATTTCTGTTGCAAATTTTTCCATACTTGTTGCAATATTACATAAAACACCTAAAAATTCATTATAACGGTCTCGACAGACAATCTGAGTGCCTACATCCTCAATTCCTAATTTAAGTTCCTTAAGCATTTCTTCCTGTAATTTTAAAGCCTTAGGTCCCAATGCTGCACCAGTTCCAACCGCACCTGAGAGTTTACCAACTAATAGTCTACTTTTACATTCAAATAAACGCTCAAGATGACGATCAACCTCCATTGCATATCCTGCCATTTTTAAGCCAAAGGTTATAGGTATTGTATGTTGTCCATGTGTTCTTCCAACCATTACGGTTTTTTTATGTTTTATTGCCAGATTTACAAAAGTTTTTCTTAATTCTTTTAAACATTTGCTAATTAACTCCAAAGAATCAGCAAACTGCAAAGCATTTGCTGTATCAACAATATCATAGCTTGTTGCACCCAGATGTATATATTTACCAGCATCACCTTTGCATTGCTCTGAAAGAGCACGTGTAATAGCCATTATATCATGTTTTGTCTCAGATTCAATTTTTCTTACACGTTCAACTTTTACAATCTTGGTAGAAGCTTTCTTGGTTATTTCATCAGCAGCACTTTTAGATATATTTCCAACTTTTGCATGAGCACGAGCAAGTGCTGCTTCAACGTTTAAAAGATACTGTAGGCGTCGCTCTTCTCCAAAAATGTTTTTAATCTCTTCTCTACCATATCTATAATCTAAAGGACAAACTGGGTCTAGCATGATATTCACAATCCTGGAATTCAATCCTGGTTAATGTTTTTTTCTAAATAGAATCATTTTAAATACTAAAAATAATATTATTCAACCATTGTGAGGAGTTGAATTTATGGAAAAAGATAATAACATGGATCAAAAAGAACTAGGTTTAAAGCCAAGTTTTTCAATAATTATTGTAGTAGGCTGGTTAATATTTTTGATAATGTGGCTTGCATTCTATTCAGAGGATTATCATTATGATTGGGGGAAAAAACTTGCAATAAGACTGCTTTCTACACTTGTGATGTTTCTTTTACTTGGTGGTATGTGGGCTATGTATGGTATTAAAAAAATCCCGCCTAAAGAAAAGGAAATGTTTAAAACAAGTGGATTTAAATGGCGCGTAGGTCTATCGATTGTTTTACCAATTGCAGCTATGATATTTTTAATAATCTGGTTCTGGAGTTATGCTCAACCATATAAATTATGGCAGGACATTGCAGTAATACTTGTAACAATTCTTGTTATAGGTGGTGTGTTGGGTCCAGTCTGGGCTCAATGGGGAATAAAACACGGTCATAAATTTGATGAAAAATGCGAAAAAGAGGACTAAAATCCTCTTAATTTATTTATAGATTTCAACTTTTAAACTTTCAAGGTTTATACCATTATACTGAGTTTTACTGATTTCTCTATCTTCATATAAAATTTTGTATTTGAAACCAGCTTTTTCTATAATTTTTAGGTAATCTGACTTAAGAAGTGCACCGCCTACACATCCTGCTATAAGTTTTTCATCAGATCTTTGTGCACTTGTTAATTCTTCCAGTAAAACAATATCTGAAACATACATTTTTCCAGTTTTTTTCAAAACCCTGTATGCTTCTTTGAAAACTTTTAGTTTATCAGGAGCAAGATTAATTACACAGTTACTAATAATAACATCTATACATTCGTTTTCAACAGGTAGTTTTTCAATATCTCCGAGTCTGAATTCCACGTTTTTAAAACCATATTTATCAGCAAGATTTCTGGCTTTGTAAATCATTTCTTTGGTCATATCTACTCCGATGACTTTGCCACTGTCTCCTACTTTTTTTACTGCAAGAAAACTATCAAAACCTGCACCAGATCCTAAATCTAAAACAACATCCCCTTCTTTGATATTTGCAAGAGCAATTGGATTACCACAACCAAGCCCTAGATTTGCTTCAGATGCCATTTGTATTTCTTCATCAGAATATCCTATTGATTTTGCGATTTTTACTGAATCATAATTACTACTGTTACAAGAACAACTGCAAGTATTATTTTTAGCAATTTTACTATAACTATCTTTTACAATTTTTTTTACATTTTTCATATTAATCTACCTTATAATACAATCTACTAAATCAATACATCTTTTTGTTTCTTTAACATCATGAACTCTTATAATATCTGCGCCATTTAGAACAGCAACTATGGCTGCTGCAAGACTACCCGCAAGTCTATCCTCAACTGGCAGTGGTTTTTCTCCTCCACAGATATTACCAATAAATGTTTTACGAGAAGCACCAATTAAAATAGGATATTTTAAGATTTTAATCTCAGGAAGACGCTTTAGAATTTCACAATTGTCTTCTTTGCCTCTACCTGTTCTTTTGCCAAAGCCAAGACCGGGGTCAATAACTATATCTTCTTTTTTAACATCATTAAACATTGCATATTCTGCTCGTTCTTTTAAAAAACTAGTAATTTCAATTATTATATCATCATAAACCGGGTTTTTTTGCATATCTCTTGGATTTCCTTTCATATGCATAAGACATACGGGAACTTTATAACTTGCAACAATGTTTACAAGTTTTTTATCACCCTTTAAAGCTGTTATATCATTAACCATTCCAACACCAAGATCAAGTGATTTTTTTGCAACATCTGATTTATATGTATCAATTGAAATGGGAACATCAATTTTTTTAATAAGTTTTTCAATTACAGGAATAACACGATTAAGTTCTTCAGAAATAGAAAGAGATAATGCACCCGGTCTAGTAGATTCACCGCCGATATCAATAATATCAGCGCCTTCTTTCTGCATTTGAATAGCATAATTTACTGCATCATCAACACTTGAAAACCTATTACCATCAGAAAAACTATCTGGTGTAACATTTAAAACCCCCATGATAAATGTTTTTTTGTCTAAATTAAAAACTTTATCAGAAATTTTTAATGTTCTCATTTAACATCCTTCAGAACAATTTTTATTTCTTCAGATATTTTTTTAAGACGAGGATAATGACGATTTATTTTATTTACAAGTTCATTTAGTTGTTTAATAGTTCCAATAACAAGAATATTTCCTTTTTCTTTATGAAGAGCAAATGTATCACGAGGAACTGCTACTTCTCCGCCTATACTAAGCATATCCTGTTTGATTATAATTGCATCTTGCAAGACTACATTTTCAAGTTTTATACTAAGTGTAATCATCTTTGGTGCCATGATTTTTATACTAGCAGGATCACTACCAATTTTTTTTATTTCACTTTTGGCATCGTCAAGGGTTTTTACATCTATTATTTTAGGGTTATATTCTGACACAAAAACATAGAATACAGTTATTATATTTCAAATATTTGTAAGAAAAAAGATTTATTTCTTTTTTAATTCTTCCTGTTTTTTTCTAGCTCTTTTTATTTTAAGAGGTAAGTATAATATATAAAATATGCAGAAAAAAATGACATTTGCAGCAAAAATATTGTAATATATGTTTACTCCTGTAATATAATTAAAATAAAATGCACCAAGTGCAAATGCTATTGCAATAAACGCATAAATTATGATTAATTGTTTTTCACTGCGATTTTCAAACATAAACTCTCGTTATATTAATATTGCTATTAACATTTTTGGAGGTTAGAAACAAGGGCATCTCTTGCTTCACCTACTGTAAAAAGAGAACCTGTGATAACAATAATATCTTGTTTTTTTGCAATTTTTTTAGCATATTTTACTGCTTCTGAGACATGGTTTTTAACCGTAACTGTTTTAGGTTTAAAAAACTCTTTTAGCATTTTAGGATCACTTGCACGAATGTTGCTAGATTTTGTGACAATTATTTTATCTGCGACTGGACTTATTATTTCAACCATTTCTTTTACATTTTTATCGGATAAAATACCGATAACAAGGATTAGTTTAGCATAAAAAAAATCTTTTTTAATAGTATTTTTTAGCATTTGCATACCTGCTATATTATGTGCACCGTCTATTAGAATAATTGGTTCAGAACCAAGTATTTCCATTCTACCCGGGTTAGTTGTGTTTTCAACACCCTCTTTTATGTTTTCATCTGTGATATACACCCCTTTCATCTGAAGAGATTCAATGCACATTAAACTTAAAGCAAGATTTTCACCCTGAAAAATACCTGATAGATATGTTTTAACAAAATAATCTTTAAGCTTACCATGAACTGTAAATTTCTGCCAATCTAGATTACCACCAGTTTTTTCCCAAGAAATTTTATCAACAACTGTTAAAGATGCATTTTTTTCGTAAGCCTTCTTTTTAATTACGTCCAAAGCTGTATTTTCTGCTGCAGTAATTACATGGGTATTTTCTTTTATAATCCCTGCTTTTTCAAAGGAGATTTCTTCAACTGTTTTACCAAGTCTATCCTGATGTTCAAGAGTAACATTAGTAATTACGCTTACTAGAGGATTAACAATATTTGTTGCATCAAAACGACCGCCAAGACCAACCTCTATTACTGCATAATCAACTTTTTTATCAAAAAAGTATTCTAAGGCCATTGCTGTAGTTATTTCAAAAAAAGTAGGAATATTGTTATTTTTAATCATTTCCTCAACTATAGGCTTTACTTTTTCTACAAGAAGAACAATATCTATTTCTGAAATTTCATCATTATCAATTACAAAACGCTCAGAAAAACGCTGAATATGAGGTGATGTATAAACACCAACAGTGTAACCTGCAGAATTTAAAATTGAACTTATAATTTTACAAACACTACCTTTACCATTTGTTCCACCAACATGAACAGTTTTGTAATTATTTTGAGGATTTCCAAGTTTTTCACAGATATAATAAATTCTTTCAAGACCAAGCTTTATACCATACTTTTCAAAACAATAAAGCCAAGTTATTGCTTCATTATATCTCATATTACTTTAAACTACTATTTAGTAGCCCTCAGAATACAAAACATCAGGCAAAACTGTGTATTTACCTTTCCAGCTGTCACCTTTTGTTATTTCCACTTTTCGTCCATTAATTTTAAGGCGACCCTGCTCAAAAAGATCAACAGTTCTAGGTAGAATCTGATGTTCAATCTCAAGAATACGAGCGGTAATTTTGGCTCTATTATCACCAGGCATTACTTTTACTGCAGCCTGTAAAATAATAGGTCCACTATCCATTTCTTCATTCATAAAATGTGTAGTGCAACCAGAAATTTTTATACCATAGTCAATTGCATCACCTTGTCCATTAGCACCTTTAAAACTGGGGAGAAGT
>JALHTX010000321.1 GCA_022866015.1 Thermoplasmatota archaeon | reverse complement strand
TATTATTATAATGTTTAATTACTATGAAGAAAAGCCATTTAAAGAAGAAGATGTTGGTGAATTATTCTTTGAAAAAGAGCTACCGACACCACCTGGAAGTAACAGAGGAATCGATTTAGGTAGACATGTACTTGAACCTGTTGATGAAGGTGCTCATAAATCCAGTCGTCGGGAATGGTGGTACTTTAATGTATTTTTTAATGAACCCGGAAGTGATCTTACCAACTGGTCAATGATAGTCAGTTTTAATAAAATGGCTTCTAATGATATTCGATTTTTAAAACGTGACAATCTATTTGTGATTTTATATGATAATAATAACGAATCATATAATTATTGCTCGTTAGATAAGCAAAGAAGTGTTTTACAGGCAGATGGGCCAGGTGTTGATGTAACATTTGAAAATAGTTGGGCAAAAGGCGAATATCCAAACTGGCATATCCATACAGAAAATATGGAAAATGGTTTTATTGCAGATCTTGATTTTACTGCTGATTTTTTACCTATATGGGTTATTGGAAGAAGCCCGAATTTACCGTATGCGAAAGATTTTGCTGGTAATTATTATATCCCACGTTGTGAGGTTAAGGGAAATATTACTTTTAAAGGAAATTCGTACTCTGTTAATGGAATAGGTTACCATGACCATGTATGGGAGACACTTACCCGCCGTATTATTACAAATGGTTGGGAATGGTTGAATATTCATTTTGATAATGGCTGGGAGATATATCTATCAAAATTTAATTTTCGAACACTTTTTAATTGGTATGCAGCTGCTCTAATTCTCTCTCCAGATAATAGAAACATGGTGGAATTCAATAAATTTTCAGTTGAATATATAGAAACAGCGGCTCCACAAGAGTTACCATTAATGAAGCATCCTTTGAAAATTCGCGTTATGGCAACTAAAGATGATATGATACTGAATATGGATATTGAAATTTATAATACATGTGATATTGTTTGGAAGTTAGCTCGTACAGGAATATTTGAAGGTCCTTGTTCCGTTTCTGGAACGTTTTCTTGGTCTGGCCTCTCTGTTGATTTAAATGGGTATGGAATGTCAGAAACCACTCGTGTGAAATATTTGTTGGAGCGGCCTAGACTGTTAATAAAATAATGGAGCAATATCAACTCATTTAATAATTTATCAAATATAGAAAGTATGATAATTTTATGCCTGCATCGAGGAATACGTGCTCGAAGTATAACGCCTAACACAAAAAATAGATTAATTCGTGTTATTATATGACATGATTTTTTCTTATATATAGTGTAACTTACTTTGTCAATATTATTTTTTTATTTCTTTTAACTGTTTTTCCGTCACAATTTTATAGGTTATTAGTTCATTATCGTCTATATTTTTCCTTCTTAAACTATAATTTCAAAACAACTATTTGTTTATAAACCTCTCCTTAACAATTGTTTAAAAAAAGATAAGAAAAAAAGAGATTTTATTTTTAAAGATGTTTAATTTTTTGGCATAGATATTTTGTATGATATTGTGGTATGTATGTAACCTTAGAATTGATTAGTTAGATTCTCTTAGGATACGAGTTGTTTTATTTCCAGTATGTATATTATTTTACCCCACTGATGAATGCTGTTTTGATTTGGTGAAACTCGTGCTTTAAACTCAACTCTCAAATTGTCTTGCTTATATGCTTCGGGTAAGTTAATAGGGTCGTAGAGGTTTTGGTCGTCTCCAATTATACCATAAAATCCTCCTTCGAGGTCAATATATCGTATAGTTCCCGTTCCTTGTATGTACCGAGCCAGTTTCACTAAGGATGTACCATTAGTAATGGTCATAGTATCATTGTCATCCCAAATCATTTGCAATTTAATGTTTTTGGAAAATAATCCAAGAACCGCCAACTCTTGCGCCCATGTTTCTTCACAATACATTTCAGTAGATACTATATCACTGAAGGAGATACCTCCATCGGTGGTGGGTCTCCAGTCTCCTCCAAATATGTTACATCCTACATTCCCACCAAAAGTGCGGTCTGAATTGAACCGAATGGAAGTATTAACATCTGGAAGAGCCGAAGTTGGTTTGTCCACATCACCGTAGGATAAAAGATTCCATTCACCTATAATTCCAGAAATCTGAGATGTACATCCACTTAATCCAACACAAACTAAGATAGCAATTATCCCTAATATTACAAGTTGTTTTTTCATTTTTTCTACCTCAAATTAAAGTTTTGGTATTGTAGATGTATAGGTTTCAACTACACCTTCAATTGTTCTAATATTATTTGCAACAAAACGAAACACATCCCATAAATCCACAATTGGTTTAGAATGAATGATTAAAACAATATCATATTCTCCAAGTACAGGATATAATTCAAAGGTTAGATTTAATGTTAGATTTAATTTAACAAGGGCATCATATACTTTGCGTTCATATCTAGGAGCAACCTTAATCAAGACAACAGTCCCATCTAATTTTTCATTAGGATTTATTATATCTGATTTATCAAGTTTTTCTTCCTTCTTAAATAAACCCATATTTTTTCCTTCCTCAAACAATATTTTAAAACAATAACTACCTTAAAACCTTATTTCTTTATCTCAACATAAGGGGTATAGGATAACAAACATGGTTCTAATCTATTATCATATCTTATTCAACAGGAGAAAAAAAGAAAAAAGAGTTAGAGTTGAGAAAGTTACGGTTTGTATGTGGTCGAGATTCATTTATCGCTAATTCCTCAAAGTTTGTTAATATAAATAATGGCAGCCCAGAACTCCATGCATATCTTCGCAGTATACGATTTTTCTTATAAAAACAAATAAAAAAAATTTATTTTAATCACCTGAATAAAGCCTTTTTGCTAAATAGATAGATAATCCATTTTTCTTTATTGCATCAGTCATAGCATCAATATCATAAGAAACTCGATAACATTCGTATTTCATATTTCCTGTATTAAAAATTAAAAAAGAAGCATCTGGATTAGAATCTCTTGGTTGCCCTACTGATCCAGGATTTAAGAATTTTTTATCGCCGACATTTTTTTCCATAAATACATGAGTATGTCCTAAAAGAATAATATCTGATTTAATATCTTTAACAATTTTATTAAAGACATCATTTGATGTATATTCAAATATATATTCAAAAAGATTGTCTCTGGGACTCCCATGAGTAACATAAAACGAAATATTATCTCTAACAAACATTAAATTTTTAGGTAAATCCTTTAAAAATCTAACATTATCCTTAGTGATTTTACTTTTATTAATTTTAACACCTTCGCGACCGTAAAAACCGAATCCAGTTGTATCTCCAGTAATAGTAGCCCAATCGTGATTTCCTAATACAGATTGAATTTTATGCTTTTTAATTAGATCTATACATTCATTTGGGAAAGGATAATATCCTATAATATCTCCACAGCACCATATTTCATCTACAGCCATCTCAAGAATTTTTTTTAAAACCTCTTTAAAAGCAAATATATTGGAATGAATATCAGAAATAACTGCTAACTTCATACTAACCCTAAATATTTTTACATTATTAGAAATATAGCTATTAAAAAATGAAAAAACTTATTAAAATTTCCAAATTGTTTTATTTGTAGATACTGCTTAATAAGTTACTCAATAATTTAGAAGATGAAATAGGGGTTCCACCCCTATAACCCCTTCCGCCTTCGCTTCCTCGGCAAGCTCTTCGCCTCTGATGAGGCTTCGGTCTTGCCGTATCCCCGCTCGGCGGTTAAGTTTAGCTAGGTAATGTTTGTTGACGGTCATCAAGCACGACTACACCATG
>JALHTX010000320.1 GCA_022866015.1 Thermoplasmatota archaeon | reverse complement strand
TTGATTACCGCCTTGGTGAAATCGGCGGTGAAGTTATGGTTCACATGGTTCGCAACTTTTGGATTTATCCTTTTCTTTGCGCATCCCATCCAAGGAAAAGATGAATGCTTTCTCCTTAATTATCTATTTCGGGATGAAGCCGCTTATTAAAGCAATGAAAAAAAGACGATGAAATAAAAATAAAACTAAGAAAAGAACATGATTTAACATTAATCATAGTTGATTATACCGTAAAATTCAAAGATATGCAAAAATAAATTTTTGAAGAATATACGAAACACGATGTTGAATTACCTGAAAAAATAGATTATGTTGATTTTAGAAAACTTGATATTTATAACCCAAAGAAGTTAGAAGAGTTACAAATAACAGCTAAAGAAAGGGGTGAAAAATGTCTTTCAACAAAATATTTCGGCATTTATGAACCTTTAGAATTCCAAGGCAAAAACAATCATATAAAATTTTTTATTTTCTTCTTTAGAAATCTTTAAATATCTTTAAGTTAAACAATATACATAAAATATTCATATTAATTTAAAGTTTGGAAGCAAAAAAATATGGGGAATAATATTTTTAGAAAAGGTCTGGTTTTTACAATAATAGGATTAATTATTGGAACAGGTTTTTTACCAAATATTGGTGGAAATACAATAAATAAAAATAAAAAGTTTCAGATATTTGATAAAAATAGAAAATCTTCATTAAATATTGATTTGTGGTCTACATTCAAATCTTATACAGTTGAAGCAGATGAAAAAGATAATGCTATTCATGAACTAATAAAATGTGAAACTATAAATTTCACCATAATTGCTCTACCAGATGTACAGAACTATAATGAATTTTATCCCAATATAGGATTGAATCAAACTAAATGGATAGTTAATAAAAGTGAACAATATAATATCGTCTACGTTTGCAACGAAGGAGATTTAGTAAATAATCCCAGCGTTATTACTCAATATATAAATGCGGATGCATCATTTAGTGTTATTTTGAATTCATTATTACCGTTTACACTTATCCCTGGAAACCATGATACCTATGATGGATTAGTTAATTACAATAACTTTTTTCCACCTCAACGATTCGATGGAAAGCCATATTATGGGGGGCATTATGGTGCTACCTATGTGAACAATTATGTTCTTTTTAATGCATCAGGTTTATCTTTTATTGCTATTGGCTTAGAATATAACCCAAGTTTTAATGTTCTTAACTGGGCAGATGGTATATTAAAATCTTACAGTAATAGGAGAGCTATTGTTGTTGAGCATTGCATATTGGATGTTGATGGAAGTTGGCAAGAAAAAGGAAAAACAATATACAATACGTTGAAAGACAACTCAAATCTTTTCCTCATCTTATGCGGTCATATACATGGAGAAAGCAGACGAATAGAAACCTATAATGGCAATACAGTAAACATATTACTTGCTGATTATCAAAGTTATTCAAATGGAGGCAATGGGTATCTAAGAATAATGGAGTTCTGCCCCTCAACAAACGAAATCAGGGTTAAAACATACTCACCATATCTTAACCAATATGAAACTGATGCAAATAGCCAATTTAACTTATCATATAATATGATGCCTACAAATAATCCACCAAATAAACCAATAATAAATGGAATAAAAACAGGTACACCTGGAATCAGCTATGATTACAAATTCACTTCATCAGATCCTGATACAGACGATGTATCATATTACATTGATTGGGATGATGGAATTACAACTGATTGGACAGCTTTTCAAGCATCGGGTACATCTTACTCAGAGAATCACATATGGAATTCTAAAGGTATATTAATTATCAAAGCAAAAGCCAGAGACATAAATGGTGCTGAGCGTGATTGGGCTACACTTAAAGTCAGTATGCCAAAAACATATTCCTGCAATCCAATCCTACAATTATTTATGAAGATGTTGGAGCGTTTTCCTTTCTTTAAAAAAATACTGAATCCAATATTATAACTAAAAACCAAGTTCTAACTCTTTTTCTTTTTTTTACATTTAGATACAATGAAGAAAAGATATTTATAAAATAAAAGATATACTTATGGATCTAGTATGGGCAGAAAATAATTTTTTTGGCTCCATTCAGCCCATCCTCACCATACCTCCCCAACACTAGACCCATTTATACATGTTTTTGAACTATTGATAATATTATTAGATATTTTTTACCATATTAAATAAGATATATAAACTAGTTATTTATATTAATGAAAAATATGAGTTTTAGTATTATTATGAACGTTAAAAAACCGAAAAACGCCAATATATACAAAAATATATCTTTTACAAAAGAATCACAAAATGTAATTTGCAGTAATTTATAATATTAAAAAGTATTTAAACCATTGAAGTAGAGGAGAAAAATAGATGGCTGATCTAAGAAGTGTTCTTAAATCACTTGGTGGAGTATTTATGCTAGTGGGCTTTTTCACCCTTATCTGTTTAGTTGTACCGCTATATTTTGGTGAATATGGTTCTAATGGTAAGTATGATGCTATTACTCCAATTTTGATTACTTCTGCTATTTTCTTTGTTTTTGGTTTACCTTTGTTTTATACGTTTCGTAAAGCAGATTCTGCAAATTTTAAAAGTGCTATGATCACTGCAGCACTTGCCTGGATTATAGTTCCTGCTATTGGTATTATACCTTTAATTTTGATACCTTATAACAAAGAAACACTTGTTCATATGTCCCCACTTTCAGCATTTTTTGAATCGATGTCTGGTTGGACTGGTACCGGGCTTACAGTGATCGATAAGGAAAATCTTATACCCTATACTCTTCAGTTTTGGCGTACTATTATTCAATGGATTGGTGGTATTGGAGTAATTGTTTTGACTCTTAGTATTCTTGCTCGTCCTGGTACAGGTTCATTCGTACTTTATAAAGGTGAAGCTCGTAATCAAAAAACGCATCCGTCTGTTGTTTCAACGGTTCGTACTATTTGGTGGATATTTATTTTGTATACTATAATCGGGATTGTAGCATTGACAATTATTGGAGTGGTTACTAGCGATGGTATGAATAGTTGGGAATCATTGAATCATGCCATGACGGCTATTGCAACTGGTGGTTTTGGAGTTAACGATGATAGTATCACTAGTTTTGGAGCAATTAGTCAGATAGTTATTGTAATTCTTATGGTTCTTGGTGCGATTGCTTTTGCTGCTCATTATGATCTTTTGAAAGGTCGTATTAAGAAGTTTTTATCTGATGTGCAGTTTAAAGCGATAATTGCTTTGATAATAATGGGAGTTATTGGTCTTACTTATATTAATTTAAAATTACCTAATGTTAATGGAAATATCTTATATTCTCTAAAAATATCCGGTTTTCAGTTTGCTTCTGCTATATCAACTACAGGTTTTCAATCTGTTAATGTTATAGGTAGCCAAGCAGGTTGGAGTGAAATTGCAGTATTAATACTTGCTTTTGCAATGATTATTGGTGGTGCTGCAGGATCTACCGCAGGTGGTATTAAATTATTCCGAGCAGTATTATTGTATGACGGTGTTAGTTGGAGAATTAAAAGAGCGATTTCTACTCCACGCAGAGTTTTATTCATAAACTAGGTAAGAGATATCTTACAAAAGATGAGGCTATGGATCTTATTAATGAAGCTGCAATTATTTCTTTTATTTGGGTTATTTTTTTATTTGTTGGAATCCTTGTGCTTGGTATATTATATATAAATGAAACAAATTATAGGCTTAGTGATATAATATTTGAGGTATGTTCAGCACAAGGAAATGCTGGTCTTACGGCAGGTATTACTAATATGGATATGTCATATATTGCGAAAATTACATTTATTTTTAATATGTGGATAGGTCGTCTTGAGATTATACCAGTAATTGTACTTGTAAGATCATTTTTAGGTATAAAAAGCAATATGCGCTAAAAATATTTTTTATTCATTTTTCTTAAGAATTGAGAATTGTTCATCTTGAAATTTTTTAATATGAACATCTATTTGATGAATCGCTGTTAAAAGTTTTAGTATTTCTTTATCCTCTGGTGATGGAGGAACTGATTCTTGTGGTTGTGCTTCTCTTTTTTTATGAAAGTCAGTTTTAATATATTCTTCGTGAAGTATTTCACGTGCATTTTTAAGTATTTTAATTTTATTGTTTAATTCTGTGATTTTTGGCATAGTTTTTTACTCCAAATCAAACTTAGTTAATGTAATTGTTTTTTAACTAAAATAGTTTTACTATTAAAAAATCATGTTTTTAAGACCTGTTTGCTCATCTGTTTCTCTTTTAAATGAAATGTTTGTTTTGAGTATCACAAATTAATGTTAATGTCCTTTAATGACATCACCTATGCCATTCTAATGTTTATGTCATATGGTTAATGTTTATGCTGTGTGAGACCCTCTACTATGTAGAGGGTCTTGAATAGCATTGGAATTGGGATAGAAATGGCATTGGAATTGGGATAGAAATGGCATTAGAACTGGGATAGAAATGGCATTAGAACTGGGATAGAAATGGCAGCGTTTTCCTTTCTTTGAAAAAATACTAAACCAATATCACTATAACTAAAAAAACCAAAAATCTAACTCTTTTTTCTATTTTTCTTTTAACAAAATCATTTTAACAAATTGTTGTTTTTAGATTATTTATTTTTAATTTTGTTGCGTATAATTACCTAAGAAATGTTTAAGTTTGACTAGTATATATTATTTTTATATTTATTAGGGGAGAAAATATGAAAAGAAATAAATTTTGTATGAAAAAAATAATTATCTGTATATTACTATGTTGTATCATCAGTACACCTGTCTTAGGAATATCAAATTCCTTAACATTCCAGGAAAATATTTCGTTGCCAGGAAATGAGTATTATCTGCCATCACCACAATTTATTGAAATGTCACTTGAAGAATCAATTATGCGAAGGGCATCGATGAGGAATTTTACTGATGAACCTATTACAGATGAAGAACTCTCAACTGTTTTATGGTCTGCATTTGGATTAAGAAATGATGGAAAGATGACTATTCCTGAAATCAATAATACTCATGCTGTTGTTATTTATGTTCTTTTAGAAGATGTTTATAGATATAATCCTATGAATCATTCTCTTATTTTGTATAAAGAAGGAGATTATCGAGATATAGTTGGATGGCAATATAGTGCACCTGTTCAGCTATGTTTATGTTGGAATACAGATATTGCAGATGCTAATTTTGGTAGTACCGAACTTGGATGTGTTGGTCAAAATATTTACTTCGCTGCTAATGCTATTGGTTTAGGTACAGTAATCACTGCAGAGATCCCATCTCCGATTTCTATTATTGGTTTACCTGAAAATGAATCTGGAATGGGTGTTATGCCTCTTGGTCATTTAGAGATTGATTACAATTTTAAATATAGACCGATGCTTTTTTCTTTACTTCCACGTGTTAGTTTTTCTGATACAAGTTTGACGACAGTTCTAGAAACAAGAGATGAAGTAAAATCATGGGATAACAACACTATGTCTAGAGTAGATTTAAGTTATCTAATTTGGTCATCATATGGTTATTCTTATTATCTTGATGAAAGCAATTCAGGTGCTGTAGAAAGGCATCATACTGTTCCTAGTGCCCATGGATATTATCCATTCCGTATTTATGCTGCTACAAAATTTGGTGTTTTCCGTTATATATATGGTTTATATAATATTGATAGATGGGGTCTTCCCGTAGTTTCCTTTTTATTGGCGGTAAAGTTAGGTGATAAAAGATCTGATATTGCTCTAGCAACAGAACAATTTGTTTCAGATGCACCATTGGATATCATAATTGTTTTAGATATTGATAAAACAAACAAATGGGATGATTTATCTAATGAAAGCATGCGATGGATCTGGTATTATGAAGCAGGAGCAGCTGCTCATAACGTGCTTTTACAGGCTACATCTCGCGGACTTGCGGGTAATATTATACCTGTTAATGATAAGGAATCAATTTGCTCATTGCTAAGTTTAAACAAAGAAAAATTTGATCCTATGTTAGTTGTAGCTGTTGGATAGATTTTTTGTTTAGAGACACATTATTTAAAGTTATTATTGAATAAAAAAAGAAAAAATATTTTTTAAAAAAACTATATTATATATTTTTTACTAGAATCTTTTTTCTTTATTTTTATTATAATGAAATTAGTTTAACAATTTGTTGTTTTTATCTTTTTATAAAAAATCTCCAAGAATACCACTGGTTTTACAGGCTGTCCAGCAATTAGAAATGATGGATAGATAAAAACAAGTATTAAACTAACTGGTTGGAGAATTGTTCAAAACAT
>JALHTX010000319.1 GCA_022866015.1 Thermoplasmatota archaeon | reverse complement strand
TTGGTGAAATCGGCGGTGAAGTTGCGGTTCACATGGTTCGCAACTTTTGGATTTATCCTTTTCTTTGCGCATCCCATCCAAGGAAAAGATGAATGCTTTCTCCTTAATTATCTATTTCGGGATGAAGCCATTAAATACAGGCTTTGATAAGTCTTGGTTGAATCCTGGATTTTTGCTTTACATCCTATACGCCAAGTCGATAAGGTCTCCCCAATTACTAATATTTTCACCAATACCAACAAATATCGCAGGTGTAGTATAACCGATATAGCTATGTTCAAGAAAGAAATTATAATGTGTAACAAAACCATCCAGCACGACACTAGCACTATACGGGTCTTTCAAATCACGCATCACCTTATACCGTTGCTTAATTGTACCGTGAAAACGCTCAATCAGGTTCGTATTAACAGGAGAGTTAAAACCCATTGACGTTAAATGTTCAACTCTGTCCTCTTTATACCGTGTGTAGAATACATTGTTAAACGCAGGATGATATAAATTAAGTTTATCTGTTATAATTATTTCAGGTCTTGTTTTGCTTCTCTGTTTCGCCATAGAGAATAACTCTATTGCATCTTTCATGGTTCTGGTTCTTGACAAATGCGAAGCAATCAAAAAACGTGTATCCGTGTCGATAATATCCCAGAACCAATACTGTTCACCCCAGATATTTACAACTGTTTCATCAGCAACCCATATCTCTGAAAGATAAGGTTTTAAAGATAGGACGTAATTATTGGCAATCTCAGAGTATTTAATAATCCAATTCCATATGGTCGGTTGCGATACATCCAAATCTTTCAAGTCATTAAACGTATTAGCGATATTCCTACCAGACATACCATTGTAATAATAAGTCAACGCACTAACAATAAGGTCTTTCGGATACTTCATTCTCGGATAGGCGTTTGTTTCTGCTGACTTCCGACCACAAACATTACAGATATAATATTGATTATCCTTGTATGTCCCATATTTACTTAAATCTGTTGAACCACAGAAACGACAGGCAACAATCCGTTCTGTAGTTGTTATTTCTTTATGTTCTGCCATATTATTTTCTCTTAAAGTGATGGTGAAGCCATAGTATAAACCATATAACCAACAAAATAGATAAGAACCCTAGTAAACCTATAACATAATTTATACCTGTGTCTTTAAAATTCCAATTTGCTGAAAAACCTATTAAAACCGCTAATAAAACAGCAAATAATCCCATTGTGATAGATACAATCTGAAATACAAATTCCGCTAATTCTTTCTTCAAATCAAAACTACTCTTTTGTAGGTTTTCAATCTCTTTTCCAGTATCATCTCTCCATTTCTCTAATTCATCTAATCTATCAGGTAATGATTTTATAAATTTTACAGTTCTCTGACCGAGATATTTCTCGTTATTACTCTTCATGTTGTTCCCACCATGTATTTTCTCCAAAAGTCGTTGTAAGTCCTAAATAAATCCTACCGTTATTTTCTATTAAATCGACATAAAGTAAACCTTCTAAAATTGCATCTCTTATCAAAGAACCAGAATTTTCATAACCATATTGATTTTTCAATTCATTTAAAATGTGTTTCAATTCTAATGTTTCATTAACAGTTCTAAACAGTTCAGTAATAATATATCGTTGATTCTGCTGTAACATCTTCTCTTTTCTCTTTTTTTGTTTTCCCATATCTCATCACCTCATATTAAGTTTAAGACATACCAGAACCGTTAATCCATAAATCCTAAATATATCTTGATGAATTGGAAATATGGGAAGATTGAGGGACTGTGTTTTTGTCGTTGGCATTAACACTTCACCATCCCTCTTTCTTCCTATAGATTTAAGCAAATACTAAATATCTGCATACCATTCATTTTATGGGAGGATTAGAGGGTGTTTTTACACTTCACCGTGTACCCCTCTTTTCTTCCTATCCTTAAACAAGAGATTTTTTCCATTTCAACGAAGAGTTATCAATACCTTAAATACAAAACATTTATATATCTCCAAAGAATTTTCATAGAAATATAAAAGGAGAAATATTGAGGAGAAGATTAAGATGGCTGAAAGTAAAATGATGAGTAAAATAGGAACTTGGGCATTTATAATAGGAATAATAATAGCACTAATTGTTGGACTATACCAAGCATACACTATTGAAGGAAAATCATACTCAACTGGTTTCTTTGGTACAGACACTGGTGGCATAATTGCATGGGTATTAGCAGCAATTGGAGCAATCATAGGAATATTAGCTGCTCTTGGTAAAGGTACTATAACAAAAAACGAAACCCCCGGATTTTTATTAGCTGGAATAGCAATAGTTGTTATGGGCGGAGTATTCGTAGGTTGGAATAATTTAATAACCCCATGGATTGGTTCCTTATTATCCGGAATATCAATGGCCCTTTCAATATTTGTTGCACCAGCTGTTGGTATACTAGCAATAAAAGCCGTATGGGATATGGGAAAAGACAAATAATCTTTCCCTATTTTTTCTTTATTTTATTAAAAATTTTTTTTAACATTATTAAACAAAATATCCTCTTAAAAAATAACGGATCTGCCGGGAATCGAACCCGGGTTAGAGGCTCCGGAGGAGGGTCTGAAATAAGCGCCATATTTAAGAAAATTTTCTACTGTTTTACTTATATTTATACCTGATTTTTTAACATTTTGGAGTACGTCTTCGTCTATGGTAAGAGTTAGTTTTTGTTTCATGTTATTATATACGTATAGTTATAATTATAGTTTTTCACCATTCTTTTTTCTCCCTTAAAACTACAATTTCAAAATTATATTATTCCATCACTGATGGAAAACTACATTTGTAACTTCTACTTTATAGTCAGAGATGTGGTCGAAATATGCTACTTTGGAAAGTCTGGCTTGAAAACTTCCAGATTCTCCTAAATATAAGCCTGTTACACTAGTCCCGAATGTTGATGCTATATAATTATTATTATCATCATAGAATTTCACAACTAATTCAACTAAATCTATTGGTTTGTCTGCTATATTTGTTACTGTACCACTTATTATAAAGAATACAGAATAACAATCAGATGGATAATTATGATAGATACCATCATGCGAACCACTAGGGATATTGGTGGATGCAAAATTCCAAAATGTAATTATTGTAATATTCGAAAGTTGAACATAATTTGAATATTTGTTATTTGTATTTTCATTGTTTGATTGCTCATTGCATCCACTTAATCCAACTATTAGAAGTATGATAATAATTCCAACTATCATTAGTTGTTTTTTCATATTTTATTCACTCAAAAATTATGTACACAATAAGGACAGATACTTGCATCAAAAAGTATTTCACGTCCACATTTTGGACAATTTCTATTACTTGTAATGTTTTGCTGTTGTTGCATTGCATTCTGTTTTTTTTCAAATTCAGTTATAGAATTTAATATTGCATAATAGGATGTAGTACAAGCGTTATGTAATGCTTTACCGCCTCCTATCCATTTCAATTTATGCTCTAAAAAACTAATTTTTTTACCACAGTATTCGCATTTTATCAATACTTGTACCGCTCTCAAATAATTATTTCAAAACATTTGTTTGTTTAAAAACTTCACTTTTTAAAAATATGTTTAATAAATGATAAAATAAAAAAAAGAAAAAAGATTATCCTTGAATTATTTTAATTGTTGGTTTAAACGTGTAATTACCGTTACCTGTCTCATGTACTGATTCCCATATATCAAAGTCCAAGGTTATAGTTGTCGTGTTATCCGCTGATATTTGAAATGGAGTTATTAGTTTTATAGTATTGGATGGGATTTTACAATCATATTCAACACCATCGATCGTAAGTACCGCTTTCTCTATATATAATCGAATCTGGGTATACAATCCTGGACTAAGATTTACGATACCAAGTTCTTCTGTTACATTATTTTGTAGAGTCATAAGATCAAAGATCTGTGATTTGTTAACTACGGTATACCATCCTGTCACATTAGAGTCATTCACATCACTTGCACCCAGATGAACTCTTATTTGAGAGATTGTCAAATTTGCTCTAGTGATGTTCAAATCACCTGGTTTATCACTGATTTTAAGGACTAACAATCCCGTTCCAGTTTGGAGACAACCACTAAAAGCAATAGCTCCTATAAGTGCTACTAGTATGACTAATATCAATATTTTTTTCATATTTTTCCTTCCTCAACTACAATTTCGTAACAATTGTTTGTTTAAAAACTTCTGCTTAATAATTGTTTAATAAATGATAAAATAAAAAAAAGTAAAAAGATTATCCTTGAATTATTTTTATAGTCGGTTTGAACATGAATTTGTTGTTTCCTGTCTCATGCACTGATTTCTGAACGTCATAGTCCATGGTTAGATTTATTTTATTATTTGCAGATATATTGAACGGTGTGATCAGTTTTATGGTATTGGATGGGATCTTGCAGTCATACTCAACACCATCGATTGTGAGAACAACTTTCTCAACAACTAATCGAATTTGGGTGTACCATCCTGCACTGAGATTTACGCTTCCGAAAAACTCTGTGACATTTTGTAATGCAATAAGATCAAAGGTCTGTGATTTGTTCACCAATGTGTACCAACCAGCAGTAGTATTATTAACCGCTGCATTCCGATGAACCTTTACCTGAGATATAGTGATATTCGCATGAGTGATATTTAAATCACCTGGAGCGTCGGTGATATTCAGGACTAACTGTCCAGTTACCGGTTGGAGATAATGATTAAAAGAATTGGATCCAATGGCTGCTCCAATCATCATTAGTAGTAATAAATATTTTATCATTTCATAACACCTAATCCGTTTTATATACTTATGACTATATAAATATTATTTAATAATTGTTACCTAATTTTGAAAAATATGTTGTAAAATTATATTTGATTTTTTCAAATCAATTGTTTGTTTAAAGCCATTTCTAATTTGAAGAAATATATTTAAATTATTTAAGAGAAAAATATGGGTTAATTGATTGGTAAAGGAAAGGCATAGTAATAAAAATGATATACCAATCAACTCCTCCAAATTAACACATGTTAAGTTTAATTAATAAATCTTTCTCTAAAAACATACGGCAAATACCATATTTATATTGGTACTACATGGATGCAGTATGGATACCCCTATGTATACTGCAACTTGTTCGTTATCGCTTAATTGAAAAAAATCATTTAATGATTCACACAATACATATTCACAACAAAAACAAAACAACCAAAAAGTAAGCGGAAATAATGCTTATCCTTATGGAGAAAACGGATCTGCCGGGAATCGAACCCGGGTTAGAGGCTCCGGAGGCCTCTGTGATATCCAGCTACACTACAGATCCTTTTTATTAAAGTCGCTATCCGTAGTAGAATTAATAGATTTTGCTTCTATCAAAGTCAGATATCTACTAAGTTCAATATCTAAATTGATTAAAAGAACTGATACTAATATAATATTCTCATACCTTATTTAATACATCTTTAAAAAAAAAATTATAACTTTTTATATTTAATTATTAACACCGTAAATAGCATAAATAGTTTTATATATATTTAGATGTTTTAGTATAATGAGGTGGATGGAGAAATATAACAGATGCATTAATAATCAGTTTTCATTAATATTACTCTCATCTTTAGTAGTTAATGAAAATTTTTTATTAAATGCCCATTGGAATAAATCGGCATATAAACAAAAAAGAGGAACATATAATCATACTATACAAAAAGACATTAACATCATAAAAAATAAAACAGAGTCATTAGAACATGTTCTTGAATCTAGCATAAAACATGTGCTTATCATAATGTTAGTAAGCTTATTCATATTAAAATTTTTCATTGGTGTATAAAATATGAAAAAATCGTTTATAAAGAGGAAAAAGAATAATAAGGATTCTGCAGTAAGTGAAGTTGTTGGAACAATTCTTTTGTTAGGGATTTCTGTGACACTATTTTCTATTGTCTATACTATGATTTTAAGTACTCCATATTCACCACCAACACCAAATGCAAACATTGCTTATTCTCTTAATGATAAAAATCTTACTTTAACCCATGTTGGTGGAAAACCACTTGAGTTGAATACGGAGGTACGAATACTTATTAATAATACGTTATGTAAGAGTTTTAAAGTAGGGGCTTATTTAGATGCAAACGATAAATATTGGGATATGGGAGAACAATTAGTATGTAATCTGAGTGGAAATATTAATGAAATAGATTATTCGGTGGAGGTGCAAGTGATCGATGTTAATAGTAATTCGATTGTCATGATGGGAAAAACATTAATTAAAAATAGATCTCCAATTATTTGTTCACCAGACCCATATAATGATGAGACTAGTGTACCTAGAACTCTTACATCGTTAAACATAACTATTTCTGACCCGGATAATGATGCTTTTAGTTGGACTATTAAGACGGAACCCAATATAGGTAGTAACTCTGGTCTTATGCAAGTATACACTGAAAATAATTTTCATTGTGATGTTTCGGGATTAGTAGCAAACACAAATTATACCTGGTATATTAACGCGATAGATATAAATGGAAAATCAGCAGTAAAAACATTTACATTTACCACTAGAACTCCAACAGTAATGCATAAACATCCAATAGATATTAATTCCTCTAATATTGATTCTTCAGCTGATATAGGTACCGAAACAGACTTTACCAACTGTAAAGCAAATGCAACTG
>JALHTX010000318.1 GCA_022866015.1 Thermoplasmatota archaeon | reverse complement strand
ATCTTTATCAAATATAATAACCTCGCCTTTCCTCTGAGGTATTTCAACTGGAACTATTTCATCTTTGAAGTAACCTTTTTCTGTTGCATGTTCTGCTTTTTGATGGCTCCATGCAGCAAATTCATCTATTTCTTCACGTTTCAAATTATGTCTCTCAGCAATTATTTCACCAGTCATACCCATATGAAAATTGTTGTAAATATCCCATTATCCATCATTTATCATTAAATCCACGACTTTATCATCAAACATTTTATAGCCATATCTTGCTTTAGGTAGTGTATATGGACAATTACTCATACTTTCCATACCACCAGCAACAATAATTTCTGCATCATCACATTTTATTGCTTGAGCTGCAAGAACAACAGCCTTTAAACTAGAACCACATACTTTATCAATATGAAGAGCACCGGCTTCATAAGGGATACCTGCACCAATTGCTGCTTGACGTGCAACGTTTTGGCCAAGACCTGCAGCAACAACACATCCCATTATTACTTCATCAACATCTTTTGGTTCTATACTTGCTTTTTTAACTGCTTCTTTAATCACAATGCTTCCAAGTTGAGGTGCTGAAAAATCTTTTAAAACACCAGAAAACTTGCTCTGAGCAGTTCTAACACCGGATACAATTACTATATCTTTCATGAATATTGCCTCCACCAAATAAAGAAAAGTAAAATTCCCAATAAAATTTTGATTTAAATATTTTTCAATATAATTTGAAAAAATAATCAAATATTATTCAACATTAACAGTTAAAGAACAAAAATTTCCAAGATTTGCTTCTAATCTGTCACCTTTTTTGATTTCTGCAACACCTTCAGGTGTACCAGTCATAATCATGTCACCTGGCTCAAGAGTCATAATATTTGAGACAAACTCAATTATTTCATCTATTGTATAAATCATATACTTTGTATTAGAACTCTGGCGAATTTCTCCATTAACCTTCAGCCAAATATCAAGATTATGTGGATTAGAAACATTTTCTTTTAAAACAACATTACTAATTGGTGCAAATGTATCAAATCCTTTTGCAATATCCCACGGCCAACCATTTTTCTTTGCAACAGATTGAATATCACGTGCTGTGATATCTAAACCCAGGCAATATCCTAAAACATGATCCATTGCATCTTTTCTTTTTACTTTACTGCATCTCTTACCAATAACAACACAGAGTTCTACTTCATGATGAACACTTTTAGAAATATTTGGAATAAAAATAGAATCATCATTAAAAATAACAGAACTTGCAGGTTTTAAAAAAAGAAGAGGCTTTTCTGTAACCTTTGTATTCATCTCCTCGGCATGTTTATGATAAGTTCTTGCAAGACAAACAAGTTTACCAATAGCAAGCTTTTTATTTGATTTCTTACTGAAAATGTAATTTGGCATACTATTTGAAATAACGATAATGATTTTAAATCTTACAATAAAATTCTTTAACAAATTACTAATACCCTGGTTTGGGAGTTTTTATGAAATTTATACCAAACTCAGAAATCAAAGACGAAATGCTAAAAGAAATAGGCTTTAAAAAAATCGATGAACTTTTTTCTGATATACCTGAGAAAATAAAATATAAAGAATTAGATTTACCAAAAGGTATCTCTCAACAGCAAACCGATAGAAAAATGAGAGATATTGCTTCTAAAAATAAATCATCCAATGAATTTTTGTGTTTTCTAGGTGGAGGAATTAAAAACCATTACATCCCTCCAATTGTTAAGTCAATTACGTCTCGATCAGAGTTTTATACTGCTTATACACCTTATCAAGCAGAAGCAAGCCAAGGTTTTTTACAGGCTATGTTTGAGTATCAAAGTATGATAGCAGAACTTACAGGTATGGATGTTTCTAATTGTTCTTTGTATGATGGTGTCACAGGTCTTTCTGAAGCAGCATTAATGTGTACACGTATTACAAAACGAAACTCATTTATCATACCAAGTAATATTTCTTGGGAAAAAAAATCTGTTCTAAAAAATTATACTCTTGGTCCAAATGTAAATGTTAAAGAAGTTGCCTTTGACGAAAAAACAGGTAAAATAAACCTAGATGATCTTGAAAAAAATATTAGCGAAAATACTGCTGGTATTTATATTGAAAATCCAAATTTTTTTGGTGTTTTTGAGGATGATGTGGAGCGCATCTGTAAAATAGTAAAAGATGCAGGTTCTTTATTGGTTGTAGGTGTTGACCCATTATCTTTAGGTATCACAAAATCACCGGGAGAGTATGGTGCTGATATTGTATTAGGTGAAGGACGTGTTTTTGGTAATTCAATGGATTTTGGTGGATGTGGCCTAGGTGTTTTTTCTTGTAAAAAAGAGTATGTTCGTCAGATGCCAGGTCGTATTATAGGTTTGACTTGTGATAGAGAAGGTAAACGCGGTTTTTGTATGGCACTTCAGACTCGTGAGCAACATATACGTCGTGCTAAAGCCACTAGTAACATTTGTACAAATGAAGGTTTATGTTCACTTAGCGCTGTTGTTTATCTTTCATGGCTTGGCGGTAAAGGGCTGTCTGAGCTAGCAAAAGAAAATCTTGAAAAATCACTCAAACTTGCAGAAATGATTAATAAAATTGATGGTTTTTCTCTTAGATTTACAGGTTTGCATTTCAATGAATTTGTTATAAAATGCAAGAATAAACCAGAAAACATTTTTAAAAAACTTTTAGCTAAAAACATTCAAATTGGCCCATTGCTTGGTCAACAGTTTAAAAATCTTAATGATTGCATACTTATTGGTGTTACAGAGTTACATACTAATCAAGATATTGAAAAACTTGTATCTGTTTTAAAGGAGGTGGCTTAATCTTGTTTAAATTTGCAATTCATGAAGAGCCTTTAATTAATGAACTAGTATGCTGCACCTCGGAAAAAACTGAAAATGTTAAAGGTATTCCAAAAAACCTTCAAAAGAAAAACACTACTCTTATTCCTAATCTTGATGAAACACAAGTCGTTCGTCATTTTCATCGCCTTAGCCAGATGAATTTTGGTATTGATACAGGTATGTATCCACTTGGTTCATGCACTATGAAATATAATCCTAAAATCTGTGAACAAATAGCATCTTGGGAAAAATTTACTTGTACACATCCATATCAGGATATGTCAACAATTCAGGGTAATCTACAGATAATGTTCGAACTAGAAAGAATCCTTTGTGAAATAGCTGGTATGGATTATTTTTGCCTACAACCAGCAGCTGGTGCACATGGTGAATTTCTTGGGCTTCTATTAACAAGAGCATATCATAAATATAACAATGATAATGAAAGAAATGAGATAATCTTACCAGATACAGCACATGGTACTAATCCTGCTAGTGCTTCCATGGCGGGTTATAAAACAATTGAGATACCATCAACTAGTCAAGGCACTGTAGATTTAGATGCACTAGAAAAAACTTTATCCGAAAAAACAGCTTGTTTTATGCTTACAAATCCTAATACTCTTGGTATTTTTGAATCAGATATACTTGAAATTCAAAAAATGGTTCATAAATCAGGAGCACTTTTATATTATGATGGAGCTAATATGAATGCAATAATGGGTAAAACACGCCCAGGAGATATGGGTTTTGATATAATTCATTTGAATCTCCATAAAACATTTTCAACTCCACATGGCGGTGGAGGTCCAGGCAGCGGTCCTGTTGGTGTAAAAATGAATCTTGAGAAGTTTT
>JALHTX010000317.1 GCA_022866015.1 Thermoplasmatota archaeon | reverse complement strand
TTCAATGTTAGTTCCATCTCCATTCCAGTCCCAAATGTATGTTAGTTGATCACCTTCTGGGTCAATAGTATTTGTTGAGTATATGTAGGAGATTCCAATAGTTCCTGATGTGTTACCTGAGGGAGGGTTTGGGGCCAGTGGAGGGTTATTGGAGGATCCAGAAATTGTGACAGTTTTTGGTGTTGACCAGCTGCTTTCTGCACCATGTTCGTCTAGTGCTTTGACTTTTATGTTGTATGTTCCAGCAGATGTCCATATATGAGAATGTGTATATGTTCTGTTACTATTTTGCGGTTTACTCATTTCAATGTTAGTTCCATCTCCATTCCAGTCCCAAATGTATGTTAGTTGATCACCTTCTGTATCTATAGTATTTGTTGAGTATGTGTAGGAGATTCCAATAGTTCCTGATGTGTTACCTGAAGGGGTATTTGGTTTATTTGGGGGGTTATCATAATAAATAGTGATAGTTTTTGGTGTTGACCC
Source organism: Thermoplasmatota archaeon (assembly GCA_022866015.1). GTDB lineage: Archaea > Thermoplasmatota > E2 > DHVEG-1 > DHVEG-1 > PFL35. The sequence continues at coordinate 5,074 of JALHTX010000317.1, read as the reverse complement.
GCTGCTTTCTGCGCCATGTTCGTCTTGTGCTTTGACTTTTATGTTGTATGTTCCAGCAGATGCCCAAGTATGAGAACGTGTATCTGTACTTCCACTGTTCAGTAGTTTACTCCATTCATCTATTATTCCATCTCCATTCCAATCCCAACCATATCTAATTTTGTTATTAGCTGGATCTATAGTACTTGTTGAGTATGTGTAGGGATTGTTATTAATTCCCGATATTATGGAATTTGAAAAGATGTTTGGGGTAAGTGGGGGATTATTTAGCCCAGGATAGACAAATAATAATAACATACTAAAAGTAACAACACAGAAAAGAATTGCTAATGCAATTTTTTGTTTGGTATTCAACCGATATATAAACGATAAGTTTTTTTTAAGTTCATTTTCAAGTTTTGATATATCATCAGATATTTTTTGTGATGGATTAAATCCTTTTTCCTTAAGATTATTAATTCTACTTTTGAATTCATCAATTTTATGTAATGCTTGGGGGGTATCTTTTTTTTTCAAATTAATCAGAGTTACTATTTTTTATTACATATTCTTATTGATTGGATTATTTCAAATTAGTACAGTTTTTCTTATTACAATGTTGAATTATATCATTTGTTAATTTTTTTAAATCTTTTTGAACCTGATTTATTGTTTTATATCTGTTTTTTTTATCTTTTTCTAAACATTTTCCTATTATTGGGGCAACATCTATTGGAATATCATTTTTTTTCAATGATTTATTAATGTTTTTACTGGTGATTTTTTCCGCATATTCAACATAATCACTTCCAGAAAACAAGAGATTTCCCGTGATGAGATAGTAGAACAGGACTCCTAATTGCCAAATATCAGTCTGTTGGTCTTTTTCACCGAATTTTTTTGAGAATTGTTCAGGGGCTGCATATGGTAATGAAAGTCCGATAGTTGTCATTCCATGTTCGGTTATTAGTTTACTCATACCCCAGTCTGTTATTTTTATAATTCCCTCTTTAATCAGGATATTTTGAGGTTTTAAATCCAGATGAACAATTTTTTTCTTATGAGCGTATTTAATTCCCTCACAAATTTCTTGGATTATCTTTATCGCATCCAAAGTATCTAACGGTATCTTTTTCTTATCTAAAGAGGAATCACAAATCTCCATCTCAATATAGGGGATTGGTAGGATGTTATAATCATATATTTCAACAATATTTGGATGTTTCAATCCAACCCAATTATTTAGCTCCCGAATAAATGATTTTCCCATTTGTTTATCTGTTGTTTTTGGAATTTTTATAGCAACTCTTTTACCATCCTTGATTCTTTTTGCACCGTAGACATACGAAAACCCCCCGCTTCCAATTAAGAATATATCATTATATTGGGATAATTGTATTGGAAATCCTATTCTATTTCTTGTATTAATTTCTTCAGATATTTGAGTTATTTTTTCTTTCGCTTGATCAATTCTCATAGGATCGGACAATAATTTTTGGATGTCATTTATTTCTGGTAGAATAAAAGTAAATGGAATATTATCTAATTTCTCTTTCATTTTTTTAGATTGATCATTAAAATTTCTAATTTTTTGATACAAAGTCGTATATAATTCGGTTACTTTTGAGATATTGTTAAAATCCTTTATATATCTCTGTATTTCAGATACATCCTCTTGAAAAGAAATATAGTATGGATTTGATAATTGGTTTTCGATTTTTTGTAAATACGATGCTTTCTTCTCGTAATCTAAAATTTGTTTCTCAAGATACGTAATTTCTTTCCAAACATTTTCTTGATTCAGAGCCAAATGTATCGACCCCTTTTTTAATATATTGAATTTTTTTATTGGCTTATGGTAGAAATGAGTAGGGTAGTGATATTATCAATCCCGCCTGACTCATTTGCTTTTTCAATTAATTCTTTGCATAGCAATTCATCAGATTTATTCTTTTGAAGAACATTAATAATTTCTTTATCAGTAATCATATTCCATAACCCATCGCTGCACAACAGGATTTTATCTCCAGGTATTAATGATATTGATGTATAATATGGTTCGATTTTTGAATTAATACCAATGGCGCGTGTCAAATAATTTTGGTAGCGATTGTGTTGTATTTCTTCCTGGTTTAAATCAAAATCATACATCATGACTTTCGCTAGAGAATGATCTTCACTAATAATACGTAATTGTTTTTTTCTAAAAAGGTATGCTCTTGAATCTCCAACATTAGCAATATGCATTGTATTTGGTTTTTGGAAAAGAGCCATTACGATAGTTGTTCCCATGCCAATGTAACGAGGTTCTCTTTTTGCTTCTTGAATGACTTTCATATTTGCATTTGAAATCATTCTTATTATCTGAGTCATATAATTTACCCTAGGTTCATTGCCAATAGAGTTTGATTTAAAAAAATCTTTTTTATTCATTAAAATACTTTCGACAGTAATTCTACTAGCAATTTCTCCTGCTCTATGTCCACCCATGCCGTCAGCGATTAGGAAAAGATTCTTATCTAGAGCGTAATAATCTTCATTAGTTGGCCGTATCAGACCTTTATCCGTAATTCCATAGCCTTGGATTGATATGTTTTTCATATGTATACCCTATTATTCAAGGGATATGATAATGTATGTTTGATTTGAAATATGTAATTTTATTAATGAACATCACATTTCATGTGCTAATAATTAATTTTATTTTTAATAATTCATTTATGTTCTTTATTTTTTCGAGATAATTTTCGAAAGATATATTTTGTTTTTCCTATTATAATGATATCTCCTTCATTCAATTTCTTCTCATCATAATGTACTAATTCTTTATTCACATGACTTCCATTTGTACTTTCATCTTTTAAAATATAGGTTTCATCAATCTTGTTTATTTTTGCATGCCTTCGTGAAACAGTAGGATCCTTGATTATGATGTTATTATCATAATATCTTCCAATTTTTATTTCAGGTTCATCTAGATAATAAATTTCTCCTTTACTATTACCTTCTATTGCCTCTAGAATGTACACATCGTTTGAAAAATAGTCTATCGTTTGGGTGGATGTGAGATCATTGCCCTTTAATTCTTCAGTCATATCATTCATTCTATGTTTATATTGAATAAGGAATTGTTGATATTCATAAGGGTTTGGTTGAAATATTGGATTAAATAAAAAACCATTTTCTTTATCTAATTGAATGACATCCATTACTTTGATAATGTTCTCTTTTAGAAGGTGATCGCGAAATAAATGAAATCTGTTTATATTATTTTCAAAAACCAATCCAAAAAAGTCATATATCCAACCAATGGTTGTATAAAATTGTTTCAATGGTTTTCCAAAACGTGGTTGATTATTAATATTTAAGATGGTATCATAAATCTCTCTAATACTAATATCAACGTTTTTCATACCCTGTGAATCAAGATTGGCTTTTATTAATACAAGAAATATTTCGTCATATAGTTTTTCTGGATTTATAACTAATTTTGGTTGAGGATATTGAATGATTTTTTTCTCTGGTTTATCGTCGGATAATAATTTTTTGATTCGTTGATTTATAATTTTTTCTGAATCCTTAACATTAAATTCTTTTTTGATTAAATCTGGTAATTCTTCCTGTGTTTTCCCGGAATTCAATTGAGAGATAATAAAAAGGTCTATCGGACTTATATTGTTTTTTATCATTCTAAAAAAATTATTATCTTTAACATAAAATTGTTCATCGTCCATAAACACTCGAGTCAAAAATCTTTTTACATTATATATTGTTTCTTATCGGAATTATCAAAATTATCTTTTTTAGGGAAAAAGCTTTTATATTTGTTTTTGAACATTGTCCAATTCATCCCGTATTACCAATGAGAGAAAGGTGGTTATTTGATTAAATCCACTATCAGAAAGACAGTATCGTTTTCTTCTTCTCTTGCCAGTTCCGGTTCCAGGATGTAGCTTTGTGGTTGTGATTAGTGGAGGATTAACATTGTCTTCTAACGTGACCATAGCATCATAGATTTCCTTTTTTCGTATCATTTTTTCTTTTGAGAAACTAAAGGGATAAAACGTATTAAAAATACTAGTAAGTTGTTCTTCTATGACATCTACAGATGTAAATTCAGGACCAACAATAAAGAATCGTTTATCATTTCTAAGAATATGAAGAAAGACTTCTTCATTAGCAATAACCACTCTTGATAGTGATGATCTATGTGTTAGGAATGGTTTCCTATGAATTTTACATACTTCTTCTAATAACTCTTTACGCTCTTGGAGAGGTTTCTTTAAAATATATTGAACTATTAATTCATGACTTTCATTTTGTTCATCTTTTTCAATTAATTCTTTGAAAGCACTAATAGCAATCGGATTTTTTCTAAGATACTCTAATAATGATTCGCTAGTGAATGATGGATTGTTAAGAAATTTATTAATTATATACTGAAAGTCCTCTTCCATTTCTTCCTCAGTAATATTACTAATTTTTCAGTTTTGGATAAAGTAAAGATATTATAAATTTTTTCCTTAATAATCATTAAAATTAAAAGCATTATACAAATTTATGTAAAATTATTAACAATATAGAGTTAAATCTTTTCTTTAATTTATTTTTGCCTTTTTCTATAATTAAAGGCATTTTTTCCTTTTTTAGAGAAAAATATTGATTATTATTATTTTTGGCGAATATGTTCAAATTTTCCTTATATTTTATCTGATATATACTTTTTTAAGGTGAAAAAAAAATGAAAAAAGGAAATATAAAAAAAGGAATGGTAGTAGGATTTTTGATCCTACTGATTGGAGCTGGTGTTTTACCAAGTATGAGTGGAATGAATATAAAACAAAATAATGCTGATGAAATCTATGGAAATGAAAACAAAGGCTGTAATATAAATTCGGAACAAATAACACCTACCGATGATGCCATGATAGTAAAAGGAAATCCCGATTATCCTTACGGACCATATTGTTCATTCCAAGTTAGGAATGGAGGCGATGATGGCTCTTATGATCAAGATATATTAATAAAATTTAATGTTTTAGGTTTACCTTCACAAATATCATCTGCAACATTGTATATTTATTATTCTAAAACT
>JALHTX010000316.1 GCA_022866015.1 Thermoplasmatota archaeon | reverse complement strand
TGTTAAGGCTCCTTTATCATATTGAGTGAATGTTTCAATTGCTATTCCTTCAATTAGTCCATAAGTTACATAAGTACCGATATATGCATATCCAATACCTGTTGCACCAAAGTTTGCTATTGAGCCACCTCCATTGGTTGATATGAAAGACCATGAAAAGCAGGTTGTATCTTTGCTAAATTTACTAACGCTACAGGCGCCTGTTACAACAATTGGGAGTTTATCTCCGTTTGTTAAATCTTCTATATTATTGCTATGGTATTGACCAACTGGAGTAGGTACCCATATATTATCATTTAAATGTGGATGGGTAGCCCAAACATCGGTGTTGCCATGTCCTGAGAAGTCAATAAATCCACAACCTTCTGAGATTGCCTCATTATTCTCTGAAACACCAGTTGGTGATATTTTAATTAAAACATTATTTGAAACCCACATCTTTTTTGGTATAAATCCATCCATGATTGTCATTACTTCCTCGTTTACATATTCTCCTTCAAGTACACCCTCTGAATCATTTTGTTTATCTATAAATGAGTCACCGCCGCAATAAACCATATTAAAAAACCAGTTTTGGGCATATGCTTCTGTGTTTTCATAGGTTATAATTTTGTTTACAATAGTTGTTACTTCTTCTTCATCGTTTGCAGCAAGCCTTCCTATTGAAACATCTGGTTCTAGATCCATATAGTCTGTTTTAGTTTCCCATCCATATTCAGCATATATTGTGTTATCATTTGAATCCCAATCGCAATATTCATATTCTTGATTACTTTCATTATACATTAGAAAATCTGCAAAGTACAAGTCACTTACAAAGATTTCTTCATCATCATCTGAAACTCTTACATGTGTTTCACGAGTTGGGAATTTATCTTTGTTTCCGACAAGCATAACATTTTTAGTGTTCCAGCCTTCTTCATCTGCTGCTTGATAAATGAAATATTTTACTTTTTCTGCATCGTCACTTCCGGTTACTGGGAAATATACACTATTTATAATTTCACTAAGCTTTACAATCTTTGTTGAAACATTTCTATTTGTTTTATGATCAATTAAAGGAGTTAGCGCATTATAAAACTCATCTGCTGTTAGAATGATAAAATCATATCCTTCCTTAAGCGCAGGACATTCTTGAGCAGGTTCAAATTCAATAGTTATATCTACTTCTTTTGCCCAAGAAATTGTTCCATCTTTAGGATGATAACTAATAGGATAAAAGTAAGTATCAATAATCAAAGATTTTTCATTGTTTTTAAGACCAACTCTGATATCATAGTCATACCAATTCTCTGGATATGGATCAGAAATTTCAGTAGTTTTTACATTATTTGTGATCGTTTCTGTTCCAACAGTCATGGCGATAGGTGATGGTGTGATTTGTTTAGGTAAGATTTTTTCTACAATGTTTCTGGGCGTAGCTTTTACTGTTTTAACTTTTGTTCCAAAAGGTAGCACAATTTGATGTGTATACATTGGAAGTAAAGGTTTACCTTCTTCGATTAGTAGACTATTTGCCTCTTCAAGATTAATTGTTATATATTTGCCTTCATCTTCAAGAGTTAGTTTAGAAAAAGCAACTTTTATTTTGTTATTTTCGATATTTTGTTCTTGTGGTATGGCAATAGCTCCGAGTCCTGTCAGAACTAAAATTACAACTATTGATATTGATATACTCTTCCTCAACTTATTTACCCCCGACTTAACATCTGTTAATTTAATATGTAATTCTGGTTTATAAATATTTTCTTAAATTATCTATTGAGTTCTACGAATTTTTATTAAAACTGCATGATTTTTAGTAAAATCCTCTCTTAAATGCAGTGAGATCCATTGTTACCCAGTCGTTAAAATCATTTTTTCCACGGGAACCATCTGAATAATCCACTATCAGATACATATATCCGTAGTTCATTACGCTTTTGTAATGTCGCCATTGCCACCATCCAAGTTGATAGATGTATTTTGAGTTTGAGTTATCAACCGCAGGGTTCTCAATGGCAAGAGTATGACCACTCTCATGCATGAAGGCGCTTGCATATATTACATCTAAATCCACGAGAGGATGACCTTTTGTTTTGTTATTTAACCCGTTACTTGAAATTTGGAATGCATCACCACCGAACGCATTCCCATTTGCTAGAGAGCATTGGTAGACGACGACACTATAATGAAATACACCACGTCGCCAATTACTTAGATTTCCATGAAGGAAAAAATCATTATAGATT
>JALHTX010000315.1 GCA_022866015.1 Thermoplasmatota archaeon | reverse complement strand
TCCTGCAAGGTTTTCCTTGTGGATGTCTATTCCTGCGTAGAGTTTATCCATACTTTTTTATCACCTCAATTTTAAGTGCTTATTAATGGCAATAAGCACTTTTTAGATTTATTTTTAGAAAAAGAGTTCTACTGCCATCACCAGTTTATTCATAAAAATAATAATTTCTTTTTTTGATATAAATTTATTATTTTCATCGAAGAACTTAATATAGTAAAATATCTCTGGTTGGATTATGAATACATAGTTTTATATGATGTAGATTCGGGTTGAGGTATCTCTGCTTGTTTTCTTAATGTTTTCAAATAGTTTTCTAATTTCTTAGATTCCTCATATAATGGTTGGGTTTGTATTTTTAATTCTGGTATGAGTTTATCTAATGCTTCAAGGATTTTTGCAGCAGCCAATGAATCTGGTAAATTAAGGTAAGTTTCTGCTAATATTGTTACAACATCATAGTTTTTCCATCTACCTTCATTCAAAAGTACTCCAGAGACACCATAAATAATTCCTGATTCAAGTGGCTCTATTTTTACATCCTTTAGTTCTTTTCTTGCCCTATCAGTACTACCAATTCCAAAAACATTTGTCTTAATTTTATCCATTGACTCCCCAGGCATAAATTTAATTTCTAAAGGAAGTCCTTCCATGGAAACAATTCTCCTGATTTTTTGTTCCTTACACCATTCCATCAACTTCATAGCAATAGATTTAGCCATACTAGGTAATGGTGTAAACTCAGTAAGAAAAACGCCGATTTTATACTTGTTACTTGCATAGATGCGTGCAGGAAATTTTGGTTTAGAAGCATAAATCATCGATGTCGGTGGAAATGCTTCTGAATCAAAGGCACAGATTTGATCTAATTTGAGAAAATCTATAAGATAAGTTGCTGCGATACTACTTACAAGACCTACGCCAGGGGAACCTTCTATTATCGTTCCTCCTTATAAATTCAAATCTTTAAATTTTTTTATTTCAATATCAAACATAATCTCCCCTATATTCGCCTATTTAATTTTTTATATTTATTATTTACTAGATTTTAAAAATTTTTTTTTAACTTATATGTAATATATCAAATCAAATAAAAGAGCTTTTATTTCTCAGTAATAACACCCTTTCAGGAATTTTAAATAATTTTGTTTTTTTTCTCCTCTAAAAAGGTTAAAGTGCAGGGTAAGTGATTTAGACTCCAAGTTTAAATCACTTTACCTCTGAAAAAATTATAATATAGAATCTAGCTAGACTAAAGCAAAATAATTTTTACCTATCTATTAGTAACGTTTGTTAAATACAATAATTCTCTAAATTAAATCACCATGTAGAAATGTCAAATTCAAGAGATTTTGCTATTATGAAATCATTACGCAATTTGTTATAAAAATCAGGATCATAGAAATAATCATATAATTCTGGGTAGACCTCTATTGAAAAAGATTCAGTATCCCCTTTTGATAGATTATATATATTATAAGTTGAGTTTAATAACTCTGTATCAAATAAAACTGTACCATTTTTAGCTAAAAAATTAATGTTAATATTTATAATATTTATATCTTCTTCAGCTATATTTTTTATTTCACCTTTAATAATATACTTAGCGCCGTATCCCATTATTTCAGTTGGATAAAAACCTGGTTCTATATGATACTTATAAGTATTATCGCATGTACATCCCGTAGACCATTCAGTTGTAACGTTATAACCTAAAATCTCAACTTTTTTAGAATCACTATTATTATTTGTTGGTGTGATATCTTCTACAATAATTTCTGTTGCAGCTGTTACAGTATCTGTTACATTTGTAGCAGTCAATGTATAAGTCGTATTTTTTGTTGGTTGAATTATTCTAGTTCCATTTAAACTAACAAATCCTATGTCATTATCAATGCTTACAGTTGTTGCTCCTGTTACATCCCAAGTGATATTTGCTGTTCCACCTATCTCTATTAATGTAGGTGTTACATGAAAGTTATAGATTATCATTGGATTAGATGTTTCTTTAGTTTCTTCATTACATCCACTAAATCCAACAGCAATAAGTATGACAATTATTCCAACTATCATTAGTTGTTTTTTCATTTTTTTCCCTCAAAACTACAATTTTAATAACCTATGTTGTTTCGATTTTTGTTAATTCAAGATAAACCACATCACTAAAAAAAGAATCGGGTAATTGTCCGTATCTAACTATGCCTGTAAATTTATATTGTAAACCTGCAATGACTGGAGTTGGTTTAACAGTATTATTTGATTCTGCAATATACATGGAATTATAAGACGAGTCCATAATCATATAAGTAGAAGTAATCTCACTACCATAAATAGATGCTGTTACAGTAACAGTTTGATTTAAGTATTTATTTACATCTCCTTGTATATCTCCTATTGTAGCAATTGTAGATGATTGTTGTTGTTGATTACATCCACTTAATCCAACTGTTAGAAGTATAACAATTATTACAACTATCATTAGTTGTTTTTTCATATTTTTCTCCCTCAAATATTATTGTCTGTATAATATCTCTTTAATGTCTCTTTACTTATAGAAGTATTAATTACCTTTAACTCTAAAGTTTCATCATCAATCCAATTCATAGTATAATAGTTCTCTTCGCCTATCCAATCAGGAATATATAATTTATCACCATCAACACTATAAGCATAACTTTTTCCACCACTTTGGAGGTTTATATAGACGGTGTTATCCGTAAATTTCCATATCCCATCATATGTATCTTTCCAAGTTCCTTTTACACTTCTACCACTACTTATACATCCACTAAATCCAACATTAATAAGTATAACCATTATTCCAACTATCATTAGTTGTTTTTTTATTCTATTACTTCTCCAGAGTATTTCTTGCAGATAAGCGGTCAAAAAATGTATCTTTATTTTTATAACAATCAGAACATAGTTCAAATCCCCATAATTCCATTGTCATTATCTCATTATCATGAATTTCTTTATGACAATCAGCACACCAAGTTTTTCTTGAAAGAACAGTTTCACAAATATCACATTTTTTAATATAGAAATCAATCCATTCACCTGTTGCTGAACACCTATCATGATATTCTGTAACCTTTTGATGTTTACAATTTTCTTTCAGTTTCTTTAGTTTTATATCATATTCTTTATCCAACTCTTCCTTAGTTTTCATTTTACTCCCCTCAAATCTATCATTTCAAAAACAACTATTTGTTTATAAACAACTACTATATAATTAATTATTAATATGCTCAGTAATTGTATTTTACTCCTATGACTCACGAAGTTATTGTGAATAAAACAACGATATAAGCCATTATCTTATTTATATCAAATGGAGAAAAAAGAAGGTATAGTTTAAAATTTTTATTTTACAATATACACAGTAGCAGAAAGATAAATGTTTCCATAATCTTGTTCAGTTGTATAATACCAGTTACATACCCAAATTCCAATATCTCCACTATTAACATTAATTCTGTTTGAATCTGCCCTACCAGTCATATCATACATAACAAATAGATAATTATCAATCATTCTAGCTATTTTGAATTGAATTTTTGCTTCTGGGAAATCTGGATTAACAAGATTCCATGTCCATTCTACATATTTTACATCTGACGATATTTCTCGGTAAGAAGCGTTTGATGGATAAAAATTATTGTGTGTTAATTCCTTGTTTTCAAACTGATGCCATATTATTTTTTCATGTAAATTAATATCGTTAGGAAAATCATCTGTGTCGTCTGGATAACCATCTCCATCTGTATCCTCAATTTTAGTTTCTTCATTACATCCACTAAATCCAACAGCAAGAAGTATGACAATTATTCCAACTATCATTATTTGTTTTTTCATATTTTTCACCCTTAGTTACAATTTACAAACAATAAATACTTTATAAATCTCCTCTATAATAAATATAAGATTTATTAGTTTATATATTTTATTTTTAGGTGAATTTCCAGCGTCCTATAACTGAGTTTGTTGGTTTATACCAGAGTATAAGTATACCAGCATCTTCTACATAAATGAAATCTCCTACCATTATCGTAGTTCTCTCATCTGCAACTACGTCACCGCTAACTAAAGTAGTTCCGGTTTCTGCGTTTAATAAAACTAAAGTCAAATCTTCATAAATTACTTCAAAATCATTCCAGTCTAAACCAGGATCTATATACCAGACGGTTATTTTATTAGATGTTTTTGTAAATGAAATATTTGGTGTCGTTGCATTTTCTACAGCAAAATACCACGTTCCCGGTAACGCAGTGCCTTCCCAATAAACTATTACTTTACCAGAGCACCCTGTTATTGAATCGTTTACTTCAATGGTTCCTGTTGGTTTAGTTGCTATTCCTGTTATTTGGATGTTATCCCAACTTAACCCTGATTCTGAGACTGATGTAACCATTAGATAATTATTTTCTTCAACCTTCACAAATGTTATTTCTGGTATATCCTTTGGATCTTCAGTAAAAGTCCATGTTCCAAGTAATGTAGTACCGTTCCAACTAACTTTTACAGTACCATGGCATCCTGTAATTGAATCGCCTGCTTCAATGGTTCCTGTTGGTCTTGTTGCTATTCCAGTTATTTGTATATTATCCTAGTTTAATCCTGATTCTGAGATGGCATCCACTGTAATTGTATTATTTACATCGTTCTGTATCCATGATATTTCAGGTATATCCTCTGTTGGTGTGATATCTTCTACAATAATTTCTGTTGTCGCTGTTATAGTATCTGTTACATTTTTAGCAGTCAATGTATAAGTCGTATTTTTTGTTGGTTGAATTATTTGAGTACCTTTTAAACTAACAAATCCTATATTATTATCACTGCTAACAGTTGTTGCTCCTGTTACATCCCAAGTAATATTTGCTGTTTCACCTCGCTCTATTGATGTAGGTGTTACTTGAAAGTTATAGATTATCATTGGATTAGATGGTTTTTTAGTTTCTTCATTACATCCACTAAATCCAACAGTAATAAGTATGACAATTATTACAACTATCATTAGTTGTTTTTTCATATTTTTTCTCCCTTAAATCTATTGTTTTGTAAAAACTACTATTTTTCCAGTACTATTTGTTAGTGTTAATTTTGTATTATTATTGGAAAATTTATAATCGTTTGTTATAGTATTTTCACCTTTTAAAATTATAAATAACTTATTGTCTGCAATGTTCCAAGTACCATTCTGTGTTACAACCATATCAATATATGAAGTGATAACTTGGAACTTTTTATTTGATGAGAATATATAGGATGAGTTTAGTGTATTATTTTTATATTTTCCTGAAAAATTCCATGTACCAATAATTTTTTCTTCATCTGATGATGTATTTTCACTAATAAATATTACATATACTTTAACTGATGCGTTACTACCTCCATATGAATTGAAGGTTGTGAGAGTATAAGTTTGATTTTGTATCGGAAAAATAGTTTTAGAACCATTAAAGATTACGTTACCGATTCCATTATCTATACTAACACTAGTAGCATTTTCTACAAACCAGTTTAAAACTGAGCTATTTCCAAAAATGACAGTAGTTGGTGTAGCTGTTAAAAATTTTATGGTAGGAGCTGGATCTTCTTTTGGTGGTTGTTCATTACATCCACTTAATCCAACTGTTAGAAGTATAACGATTATTCCAACTATTATTAGTTGTTTTTTCATATTTTCATCTCTCAAACTATAATTTCATTTTATTTCGTCTCAAAAACAAAATCAATGCTATTGCACAAAATACAATTATTAATTCAAAACCCGGAGTTCTACCAGAATCATCATTTTCTTGATTATCAATATTATTTACTATTATAGAGATGGTTTCTAATTCAGAATATGTTTTTCCGTCCCATGCTCTTGCGTATTTTGTATGCTGTCCATTATCTATTTCTGATGTATCAACATTATAACTCCATGATGTGTTACCATTAACTGTTATCCATGATTCTGAATCGATTTTTATTTGTACATATTCTACAGACGTATCGTCACTAGCTGAACCTATAACTGGGAGAGTATCAGAAACAGATGTACCTTGAGCAGGGGATAAAATTCTTATAGAGGGTTGTTCATTTTGGATTATTCCAGTATATGTGAATTTTGCCATATAGGCATCCCATTGACTGCCGTTATGTGTTTCTCCCATCACTACATATGTATTCTCATTGATCTCTACAATACTTTTTCCTACATCATCTCCAGAACCACCAAGAGTAGTAGACCACTCTTCATTACCATTTGAATCAGTTTTTACAACGTAAACATCACTATTTTCTTTTCCATAGCTATATGTTTGACCCGTGGTAATATATCCACCATCAGAGGTTTGCTTTACAGAATAACCAATTTCTTTTTCGTCACCTCCATATTTTTTATCCCATTCTATGTTTCCTGAAGAATCTGTTTTAATTAACCAAAAATCCCAAATAGGTCCATCGTAATTTTCTTGATAATAGCTACCATATCTACCTGAAATGATATATCCGCCATCACTGGTCTGTTCAATATAATAACCATTTTCATAATATAAGCCACCAAAATTCTTATCCCATAATCTATTCCCACTTGAATCGGTTTTTATTAACCAAACTCCACAATTTATAGAAGTATTCCCGCTAATTTCCCGTATTATGTAACCATAATCACCAACTACACTATATCCTCCATCAGAGGTTTGCTGAACATAGTTACCACAGTTTTCGTCTAATGCACCAAAAAATGTTTTGTTCCATATTTCGTTACCACTTGAATCGGTTTTTATTAGCCAAAGATATCTTAATTCATAATCTCCTGTTATTATATATCCACCATCAGAGCTGTGCTTTACAGAATCTCCAAAATTATTAGGATATGTTTTACTTGAACCTGAAAAAATCTGGTACCACTCTTTAATTCCATAAGAATTAATTTTTATAAGATATATTGTTTTTAAGTCATCACCGATTATTATGTAACCACCATCGAAAGTTTGCTGAACTTCATTAGAATCAGATATTTCACTAAAAGTTTTTTCCCATTGTTTTATACCTTGACTATTTGTTTTTACCACCCATCCTATACTACCCCTATATGTACCACATCCTTCGCTAACATTATCTGCACTATATGAATGTGAGCTTCCTGAAAAAATAAATCCACCGTCACTAGTCCTTTGAAAAGAATGAACATCTTCTGTACTTGTTCCACTATATGTTTTTTCCCAGTCTTTATCTATAGTTCCTTCAGCATTTATTAACGTACTTGAACTGAGTATAAAAACAATTCCTAGTACAAAGATTGTTGTTATTAATTTCATTTTTCCTCTCTAAAACTACAATTTCATTAGTTATATTGGTTTCATTAATTGAAACCTATCTTCTCTACC
>JALHTX010000314.1 GCA_022866015.1 Thermoplasmatota archaeon | reverse complement strand
CTGATTCCCTCACCGTCGACACTACAGGTGCTGTCACATTTACCGGAGCAGTTGGTTCGGGCGTTTCCACTAAGTTATCAACCCTTACCATCACCAACTCCGCAGCCCTTCTTTTCTCTAGCACCATCAATATTACAGGAGCCCTAACCCAGACCAATGCAGCCACAGGGACAACTACTTTTACAGTTGCTGCACCTGACGAGATGATCATGATTGTTGAAAATATGGTTGAAGAGGTTCTTGTTACTGAGGTAAGTGGATGCCATTGGAGAAACGCATCTACAATTATTACTATAAATCTCTATGGTGAGGATCAAGATACGCATATGAACGCTTCGATTAATATCACTGGATGTGGAGTTGATATTTCCATTGATGAAGAAGATGCTATTGATGATGGATATTGGGTTGATGATGGAGTATACAGTATAGATGTTTCACCTAGGTATGCTGGAACCCTTACAATTACTGCGACAAATGATACTGAAGAAAAATCAGTGACCAAGGATTTTACGGTTGATGGTCTTGCTGGGTCAGTCAGTACTTCTGTTGGTGACGATCTTGAGATTGCTGTATTAAGCACAGAAAATATAGAGGTTACCGTCGATGGACAAAGTCGTGCGGATATACACCTTACTTACTTTAATGAAAACTGGGGATTTATTAGATGCCTAAATGATACCACTGGTGACAACACAGCAGGTAATGGATTAAACGGTGTATATACATTTGATATTATAAAGGATGATATTGAAGAAGGTGTTGGATACATTGTGGCTGCTGCTGAAGTTGGTGGCGCCTACATGTTCGACATTGTTGAGGTTGCTCCAAAGCATGACCTAGAAATCGTAATCACTTCACCTGTTAATGCGACAAACAAACTTCTTACTGTTGGATTAGATCATACCTATATACTTAAGGTCTATGATGCAGACGGTAAACTTATAGAAGATATAGATTCCGTTGAAGGTGTAATCATCGATGAAGATGAAGATGAACTTCAAAATGTTATATTTGCTAAGAAAGCCGGTGGTATCTGGCAGATTAAAGATTGGAACCCATTCTATGTTGGTACCTTTGTAATTACTGCAACAAATGACACTGGAGAAAATGAACATGATGGTAACATATCCCTAGATGTAGATCTCGCAACGATTACTTACTCACCAGATACTGCAACAGCAGGTATCGAAAAGGAAGACCTTGAAATCCAAGTTGTTGGTATCGATGCAAATGGAGAACTATTACCCGACCAAACAGATCTTTACCTGAATATTGAAAACTCCACTACCCTTGAAATCGAAGGTGTTGATACTGTTACCCTTGATGAAGATGGTACTGGTACGTTCACAATAACATGTGTTGGAGATAACAAAACCTATATAAATGCTACCCTTCTCGAATTTTTCGTTGAAGCACATAATACAAATAAAACAAACGGACAACTTAATATTAACTTCCCTGTCTTCACAGTTGACCCCTCAACAATATATATAGGTATGTCAAACCAGGTTACTATTACAGCAAAAGACGGTGAGGGAGCTATTTTAGAAGGGATAAACATTACATTAATTGGATCAAGTGTAGGTATAATATCTTCTCAACCAGATCCAGTAATGACTGATGAGAATGGTATAGTAATACTCGAAATTGAACCCGAGGCAAGCGGTAAACTCAATGTAACTATCGCATCTAACCTTCATTATGATGCAGGGCTACTTCACTGGACAAATGCAGTTGTTACCGACACGTATATCTCTGTAACATCTTTGAAGACAATGACAATCGAAGTATCTAAATCTCCGATAAATGAGGGAGAAACACTTACCGTTACTATTAGATCTGGTATAACACCAGTAAGTGGAGTGGTTGTCACCTTTGGAAGTCTAACCGGTCAAACAGGTAGTGTTGGAACCGTAGACTTTACAGTACCCGATCCAGGTAATGTAGACTATAGTATATACAAAGTCAAAGCACAAAAAACAGGATATATAACTCCTTCCTCAGAAGATGTCACTGTTCTAAAGAAATGGGATATAACCATAGTTGTACCTACTGATGTATATGCTGGCGAGTCCTTTACAGTTTCAATCATAGCAAAAGGACAACCCTTAGCTGGTGCAACTGTAAAACTTGATGGCACAACAACCGTAACTTCTGATGGAGATGGTAAAGCAACATTTACTGCGGGAGCAAAAGATAAAACACATACAATTACAGCAACATACGACCCGTACACTCCTGGACAAGCAACTGTTGGGCCAGTAAAAGAAAAAGGCGTACCTGGTTTCGAGCTATTAACACTAGTAATCGCAATTGGAATAGCATTCATACTACTCAGACGCAGAAAACAAAACTAAAGAAGGGAAAAATAGCCCTTCTCTAAACTTTTTTTTATTTTGTTTTTTTTTATATTTTTTTGATAAAGGTTTTTTAATATTGTTTTTATATCCTACCCTAATTGATATAAGGTGATCTACATTACAAAAAT
Organism: Thermoplasmatota archaeon; assembly: GCA_022866015.1. Lineage (GTDB taxonomy): Archaea > Thermoplasmatota > E2 > DHVEG-1 > DHVEG-1 > PFL35. Next base: position 1,920 of record JALHTX010000314.1, on the reverse strand, counting down.
CTCTGTTGTTCTTCCATCTCTAAATGAGGAGAAAGGAATCGGAAAAACAATTGACTCTATAAATAAAAAATATTTTAAGAAAAACAAATGGGATTTAGAAATAATTATTGTCGACGGTAATTCAAAAGATAAAACCCAGGAAATCGCAAAAAGCAAGGGTGCTAAAGTAATTGTTGAAAAACGCAAGGGTTATGGCAGAGCCTATAAAACAGGCTTTCCAAAAGTATCAGGTGATATTATTGTTACAGGTGATGCTGATGCAACTTATCCTTTTGAAAAAATACATTTGTATATAAAAAAACTTATAGATGAAAACCTTGATTTTATAACAACAGATAGATTTGCACAACTAGCTCATGGTTCTATGAGTGCTAAACATTATTTTGGCAATATCGTTCTTAATCTTACACTTAGAATTTTATTTTTTGTTAAAATTCGAGATAGTCAATCAGGCATGTGGATTTTTAAAAAAAATACACTCGACTATATTCAACCTCTTGAAGATTTTAATGATGGTATGCCTTTTTCCGAGGAAATCAAAATTGAGATGTTTAAATCAAAAAAATTAAAATCTGTTGAAATTCCTAGTACTCTTTATACTCGTGTGGGTGCTGTAAAACTTGAAAGTTTTAAAGATGGTTGGCGAAATTTTAAATTTCTGTGTAAAAAACGTATAAATTAATATATTTAATTTTTTAATAATTTATTTTAACCATAATTTTTAGTTAAAAAAATCATAGTATTTTTTTAATCTCTTTTAGTAATATTTCTGAAATTATTTTACCATCTGCTTTTCCACGTAGTTCTTTCATTATTATTCCCATTAGTGGTCCTACTGCACTTATCCCTTTTTGTTTTACAAAATCCATTTTTTCTTGAATGATTCTTTGTACTATTATTTCTATCTCTTTTGTATCTGTTGTAGACAATCCACAATTTTTTATTGCTGTATCTATTGTTGTTTTTGGGTTTACCACAAGATATTTTAAAATTACCTGTATAGCTTCTTTTGCGTATTTTTCTTGTAAAAGCCCATAAAACACATTTGAAAGCATTTCTTCTGTAATAATTGATATATCCATGTTTTCTTTTTCAAGCTCAGAGTATGTGTTTAAAAACGTTCTAATAACAATATTTTTAAGGCTTGGATATTTTTTTACTAGTCTCTCAAAATCATTTTCATAACCACTCGATAGTATTTGTTTTACCTGTTCTTTATTCAACTTATATTGTTTTATAAATCGTTTATGTTTTTCATCTGGTTTCTCAGGTAAATTTTTAATAATTTCCTTGATTTTTTCTTTTGTGATTCTTATAGGTTGTACATCTGTCTCAGGATACATTCTTGCTGCGCCAGGCATAGGTCTTAAATATTCTGTAGTGTCATCCACAAGTGTACGTCTAACCTCATTTGTAACACCTAAAAGTGATGTTTTTGCTCTTTCAATTACTATTTTTAACGTAGTATCAACAATTATTTCTTTTCCAATTGCTATTACAAAAGCATCGTTTTCGTTGATCTGTATTATTTTATATAAATCATTTACCTCTTTTTCTACAAGACCATATCCTGGTAATTCATCACTATGTATTATTCCACCTATCCCACAAGCTAGTTTTGCATGTACTGCAAATTCCCTGCCAAGCCGAGTCTCTTTTTGTTTTAAAAGACCTTTAAAACCTGGCAGTTTAATTGCTTTTGCACAACCGTCCTTTATTAATTTTTGAACAATATTTGATTTACAACTCTGTAGATTTTTTGTTATATCAAGGATTTTAATATCTTCTAAATCCTTTATTTTTATACGTTTTATAAGAGTTTCTTTTATCTTTATAAGACCTAGTTGTCTTTCAACTTCATTTTCTGCAACCTTTGAAATTGAACTAAGTGATTGCACTCCTTTTATCTCAACTCGTGCT
>JALHTX010000313.1 GCA_022866015.1 Thermoplasmatota archaeon | reverse complement strand
TGATATAATTTTTTTATTCATCTTTTTTGTCTCCCTCATTTTACTATTTCAAATCAACTGTTTGTTTATAAAACTCCCCTTAATAATTGTTTTATAAAAGATAAATTAAAAAAAAAAGAGAGAAAAAAGTTTACTCTGCCATTTCGTGTATCTTTTCTTCAACGCCTTTAATCTCTTTTTCCAATTCTTTTTTATAAGATTTTAGATTTTCTATTTCCTCATCCTTACTGAGAAAATGTCTATGTTTTGGTGTATAGTAACAACACCGTTGAGGTTCACACCCACATTCACACATTTTATATATCTCCAGATACATTTTATATAGTTGGTATGTATCTAATATTAGGTATTTATTGGATAGTATTTAAAGAAGAAAGTTAACTATTTGATATAAGGTATCTGTATGGTGATTTAGTATGCCTAAAGAAAAATGCAAATGCGAAGGTGAAGAATGTCTCTGTCCAGTGCAAGGAATCATTGATGTTGTAGGCAAAAAATGGGCTATCTGCATCGTGAATCACTTGGGTAGAACCAAATCTCTACGATATAATGAGATAAAAAACCAAATAGGAGTAATAAGTCCAAAAACACTCTCGGACACTCTCAAAGTATTAGAAAAAGAGAGATTAATTAAAAGAGAGGTCTATCCTGAGACACCACCTCGTGTTGAATATTCATTAACTAAAGAAGGAAATGAATTAAAAACTGCTCTTTTACCACTGTTGCAATGGTTACAAAAACATTAAATTCACTGCTAAATTCAAATCACTTCCCCTGCACTTTTTACACTTATTTCATTTAACAAAAAATAAGGAAAAAGAAGGTGTAGATAAATTGCACTTTCTTTCCATGATTTATTAATATTTTATTTTTCATTATCAAGGACGTTATTTTATTTAATAGAACTGTTCTATTAGGTGAGTTCTCGTAGATTAAATTATGATTTTATTTGAAACAATACTATTAAAAACAAATAAGATATTTAGATCTTAATAATTTTTTAAAATTAAAAAAGGGGAAAATTAAAAATGACAAATAAATATGGGGTTTTTCAATCATCATCAAAAAGTTGTATTTTTTACAAGGAAGATAAAGAAGGAAATCAGTCGACATTCAATATTTTTATTACACCAAAAGAACATGAAAAAGATGCAGAGAGGGTTATTGCATTTATTGATAATGATCAAATTAAAAAAGAAAATTGGGTAAAAACCGAAGTGAAAGATGTAAAGGATATATTAGAAGCATTTGGTGGTTGGGCAACTGATGCCCCGATAGTGTTTGAATTAGAGGCACATAAGAGTCTTGGTAATTGTTTGAGAACGGTATTAAAAAAATAATGAGTAGAATTAAAAAAAAACAAATTTTATAATTATTTTTTTAATTTTATTTCGACTTCTTCAAAATCTTTTGGTACAAATGAATTCTTGAATATTTTACGTGCATCTTCCTCAATTAATTTATGATCCATATAACGAGGGCTTATGTGAAGTAAAAATAATTTTTCAACATTTGCTTTTTTAGCTATTTCTGCTGCCTGATATGCTGTTGTATGACCGTACTCACCTGCTATATCCTTAAGTTCTGATTCAAATGTGGCTTCATGAATTAGAATATCTGCATCCTTGGCAAAATCAACCATTTCCTTTATTGGTTTAGTATCACCTGAAAAAACTATTTTTCTACCCTTGCGAGAGGGGCCAAGAATCATCTTAGAGGTAATTTTTTTACCATTTTTTAAAGTAATTGTTTCACCTTTTTGAAGTTTACTAAACAAAGGACCTTCAGGGATACCTATAGACAACGCTTTTGGTTTATCAAATTTACCAGGGCGTATATTCTCAACAAGTGAGTAAGCAAGTGCTGGTATACCGTGTTTAACATTTAGAACATTAATTTTATAACCTTCAAAATCCAAGATATCTCCTTCATCAACTACATGAGAAACTATTGGATAATTTGGTTTGAAATAACCAAGACTAAGAATTTGCTCTAATAAGTAATTCATTCCTTTTGGTCCATAAATATGCAAAGGTACATCTCTATCATTAAGCTGCATTGTTTGTATAAGTCCAGGCAATCCTAAAAAATGATCACCGTGAAAGTGAGTTATGAAGATTTTTGAGATTTGCATATAACTAAGACTTGATTTTTGAAACTGGCGTTGTGTTCCCTCACCACAATCAAATAATATTATTTCACCTGCTCTTTTTAAAGCTACCGATGAAACGTTTCGTTTCACGGTGGGCCAACTGCCACCAGTTCCTAGAAATATTATGCTTAGTTGAGTCATTTTTTATAAGAAAAGAGAATATACTATATTGTTTAAGATTTATGGTTGTTTTTCAAAAACTATAAAATATCGTGTTAAGCTTTTATGAGCTCTAAACTCATGAATACTCATTAACTTTAGATGTGTATATAACTTTGTAGCCCATTTTTTATCAGAAATACCTATCACCGCTTTCTTTTTTTCTTTTAAAATTTCTGGTAAAACTTCAAAAGTCCGCGTGTAAAGTTTATTCATATCTTCTCCTTTGGTAGTTGTTGCTTTGCCATATGGTAAATCAGTAACAATTGCATCAACATAATTTATATGTTTTTTTATATCACCAATATCTGAACAAAATAGTTGATAGTTTTTTAATTTGTAAAAATCAAGTGTTTCTTTGCTACCATATATCATTTTTTCTTCTATATCACTACCAATGACCTTTGCGCCTATTAAACCAGCTTCTAGTAGTATTCCACCAGTTCCACAGAATGGATCAAGTAATGTTTCATTTTTTTTTACACATGAGAGGTTTACAAGTGCACGAGCAATTTTTGGATGTAGCGAGATAGGTGAGAAATAAGGTCTGAATTGAACTTTTCTTTTTTCATATTGGCTTCTATCTATAACAATTATTTTTTTACCAACATATACTTTTAAATCAGTAATAAAAACACGTATTTCATTATCTGGATCTGTTAGATTTACTTTCTTGTTTCTTGTATAAATTTCTTGTATTATTTTAATTATTTCTTGAGAGTTTTTGTTTTTTGATGTATTTTTATATCTTATAGCAATTGAACCAGGTAGATCTATAAAATATTTTTTTGCATTTTTTTTAATTTCATCAATTGAGTTTGAACAGCTAAAAAATAATTCATCGACATAAAAAGTATGAGATAATCTACTTACAATGTTTTTTACTAAATCAATATCTGTATTTGTGGATATATTCAAAATATCATTATTTGTTTCATTGATAATATATGATATATCTTCAGCGGTTAAACATGCAAATATTTCATTTTGTGGAAGAGTAGGATGTTCTTTTGATAATTCAAATAATATATTCATCTGCTATCTTATAGCTAAAAGGAATGTAGATATATTTTACTTATTGTACCTTGAAATCATTGCTTTTAGCATAGGTGGCGTAATTATTGCTGTAATTATACATACAAGAATAGTTGTTGCTAATATTTTATGTGCATTTTGTCCTACAATAATTTCGTGATTAATTGCAATTGATACTGTTACAATTGCCATTTCTAAACGAGGAATCATACCTACCCCGACAAGAAGCGAATCCCTGCCTTTCAAACCCGCTAGTCTTGCGCCTAAACTACAACCAATTATTTTTCCAACAATACTTATAATTATAATTACTAAAGCAAAAAAACCTACTGATAAAAAAGCAGATAGGTCAACACTTGCTCCAACCCATACAAAGAAAAGAGGTATAAAAAGACCTTCACCAATAACATGTATATCCTGCTTTATTCTTCCTGAACCAATAACTGTATTTCCAATTAATAAACCTGCAACAAATCCTCCAATAATCCCAGTTATCCCTGCTTTATCAGCAAAAAAAGTATATATGAAAAGTATTGCCAGGGAAATACTTAAAAGAGACTTTGGTAGTCGTAGTTTATCACCTAGTGCCAAAATTTTATCAATTATTTTTAAACCAATATAAAAGAAAATAAGGAAATATATCAATATTTTGATACTTAAATCAAGTGGTGAACCTCCTAATATAAAAGCCAGCAGTATAATACCGATTACATCATCAATTACTGCTGCACCAAGAATCGTAATTCCAAAATTAGAATCTAATTTATCTAGATTCATTAAAGTTCTAACAGTAATACCTACAGATGTTGCAACTAGTGTTAAACCAATAACTATAGAAATTTCCCATGAAAAACCAAAGTAGAAACCCGCAAAAATACCCAAAATCAAAGGGACAACAACACCAGCTACTGCAGTAAACGTAGCGGCTTTACCCATTTTTTTCATTTTGAAGATATCAGTTTCTAAACCAGAAATAAATAATAAAAATAAAATACCTATATCTGCAAATATTTTGAAATCACCAGATGCAAAATTTATCTCAGGTAAATTAAAAGCCAAATGATATCCTAAAAGATTCATATCAACATTATAATTTGAAAGCATGCCTAAACCAAAACTTCCTACTAAAAAACCAGCTAATATTTCTCCAATAACTGACGGTTGATTTAATTTATCAAATATAAACCCTAAAATTCTTGCAAGTATTAGCGCTATTGCTATTAGTAAAAGGATTGTAAAAACTTCCGTTATTTAGCACCTTCCGCCTCATCTTCATTTATTGGAATAAATTGAGTTGCATCATCTCAGTAGCTTACACTTTTTCATAAATCAGTAATAAAATTGATGTTGGCTACTTCAGGGTAGGTCATA
>JALHTX010000312.1 GCA_022866015.1 Thermoplasmatota archaeon | reverse complement strand
GTACTATTTTTAGGGATTGAAGATTCTGCTTTTGTATACCAGTTTGTACCGCGATATTACCTGTTATACTCATATATGAATAACGGGTTCCTATATCATCAACAACAGCTTTAGTTTTATCTAATATATCATTATAATCAGCGTTTTCCTTTAATTGTATAATAATTACAGCATAGTTAAAATCATCAGTATAAAGAATACCCTTCATGGCACTAATCGATGTTCTTTCCATGTAAGTAAATATTGTACTGGCATCGTTAGGAATCTGATCTTTTCCATTTCCCCCGCCAATATCTACCGGAACTGGTTTAGCATTCTCATTTCTTATAAAAACAGCTAAACTTCTAAAAGAAGAAATACCTGTTTCCTTTCCATCTCCGAGTGGTCTCTCATATAATGAATAATAAATATCATCCATTACCTGTAGAACCCTATAATCACGTACATCTGGTTTATTAGTTTGATTTAATAAAATAATGATAGTTGAACCTATCTTAAATTCTTTACTTATCTCATTAAATAATTGAATCGTTGGATCGTCTTTAGGAAGAAATTGTGTAAGTTCAGACTGCATGGTCAGATTAGAAGCCTGAAGACCTATGAGAATAGTAATAATAGTATACACTAATAGGACTGTTCTTGGCCGTTTTGCCAATACTGTTGCTAATGGTTTTAATCCTATTTTCATATTTGGTCTACTCTTTCATAAATATTGATTTTAACAGGTTTGTAATCCTTAGTTTTTTCTTTTGTAAAGGCTAGGCTAGCGATTTTATTTAACCCATCCTCAATTTCATTAGCATATCTTTTTAAAAATTCTATCGGAGATAATGGATAATACATGTAAGGGTTTTTTCCGATACTATCATTTTTTATTTTCTTCCTGTAAATAAGTTTTTGGTCATACATCTGTGAAAGAGTCTCTCTTACAGTACTAGGGTGAAGTTTTGTTCCTTTGATGATTTGTTCGGATCTAGCTCCATTTTTTTTAAGAAGGTAAACATAAATGCGAGATCTAGCTCTAGATTTCAATAAATCATGAACTGCATCTTCTTGTCTTTTGTTTCTTATTGTACCTGATCTCTGCATTAAATTACACCATTTTTATTAAAATTTTTTAATAATATTGTTGTTTTGAAAGTTTAAATACTTTTCTAATATGTCGCCTGCAAAACGACAAAACATTAAATCGGAATTAAGACGACAAAATTAAATCTAAAAAAACAATTAACCTAGACTTACATGTGAAAATAAATGGTTAAGAAAAAACTCAAAAAAATAGTTAAAAAATGGAAAAGATATCATGAGATATCAAATGTCGGACCAATTACTAGAAGATACTTTGTAATGAACGCTTTTGACGGCGCATTAACAATGCTAGGAGTAGCGATAGGTGCTTTTATTTCAGGACAAAAACCAATAGTAATAATCAGCGCAGGTATTGCCGGATCAATTGCTATGGGCACATCTGGAATGAGCGGCGCATATATGACTGAAAAAGCAGAAAGAACAAGAAAACTAAAAAAACTTGAAAGAGCAATGCTCACAGATATGGAAGATGGACTGCATGACAGATCCCATCGCTTTGCAACAATTGTTGCATCATTAGTTGACGGTGTCTCCCCTGCAATTGCTGCAATGACAGTCATTTCACCTTTTTTCCTTGCAAATTTTGGATTAATTTCATCAGAAACCGCATTTATCATATGTGTTATCCTTACACTAATTGTTTTAACAACACTTGGTATATATCTCGCAAAGATTAGTGATAAAAGCATGATACGGTATGGCCTACAAATGCTTTTGATCGGTATAATAACTGCTTTTTTATGTGTTGGAACCACAATTTTATTAGGTGGCGATATTGCTATTTAAAACATAAAAAATAAAAGCTTAAAATTTTTTTTAAAAACTTAAACATAAAGTATTTTAGTAATTTTTTATTGTAAAGTTTTTATGAATGAAAAAACACGCATTCAAAAAGACATAATAATGTTTGAAGAAAACATAAAAAAAACAGAAAAAATTAGTTTAACAAGTTCTCAAAAAAAAACTATAGAACTAGCAGCACAATACTATGAAGATTCTAAATATTACAAAGATAAAAAAGATTATTTCACTAGCTTTGGCTGTATTAATTACGCACATGGTCTTCTAGATGCAATTATAAAATTTTAAGGTGACGATTATATGGTTAAAAAAACAGGTAACATAGAAAAATTCTACCAATATGCTTTTCCTATGCAAGCAGCAATTCTTACATGCATAGATAAAAATGGAAAAACAAATCCAATAACTGTTGCATGGCATACTCCCATTTCTAAAAAACCTGCTTTATATGGTGTTTCAATATCTCCAAGCCGCTATTCATATAAACTAATAAAGGAATCAAAAGAATTTGCAATAAACTTTGCACCATACAAACTTGTTGAAAGAATTCACATCTGTGGAACAAAAAGTGGTAAAAAAATAAATAAAATAAAAGAAATAGGTTTGACTCTTTCTAAATCTAAGAAAATTAAAACCAAAATTATAAAAGAATGCTTTGCTAATCTTGAATGCAAACTTTATAGATCAGTTAAATTAGGTGATCATACATTTTTTGTTGGAGAAGTTGTTAATATAAAAATTGATGAGGCTGCTTTTGAAAATGATATATTAGATAATAAAAAAGTTAAACCATGTTATTATCTTGGAAATAACACGTATACTACTATCAGCAATATTAGAAAACAGTTTTAACCAAATTTTATCTTTATTTCTTCACTAAGTTTAACGTTTAACATTTCGCTTGCTTTACTCTGATTTGCAGATATTTCTAGATAACCACTACTACTATTTGTTATAAGAAAAGTTCCTTTTTTTACATCGCTATATGTATTAACATAAGGTATTTCTTTTCTATTTTTACCAATGAAAACTATAAGTTTTTTACCAGGTTCTAAATATTTTTGCAACAGATATTTTTGTATGTTTGTAATTATGTTTCCAAAATCATCAATATATAATATTTTTCCAATTACATATTTATCTGTTATCTCTGTTTGTTCGAGATTTAAATCAATATAATCATGAATAATTGGACCTATTTCTTCAAATAAAACACCATTTAATATATGAGCAGCAACAGGGGCAAAAACATCTCGTCCATGAAAAGTATTAGAAATTTTTTTAAGCATAAAATTTGGGTTTTTTATTTCATAAACCTGGAAAGGAGCTAGTTTTTTTGCTACAGGAGTTAACAGCCCATTATCTGGACCTACCAGTATTTGTGTTTTGGTAACAATTATAATTCCACGTCTTACGCTTCCAACTTCAGGGTCTACTATGCATATATGTACAGTTCCATCTGGAAAATATGGAATTGTTGTCTGCAGAACAAATGCTCCTTCCATAATATTATGCTTCGATATACTATGAGTTATATCAATCAACTTTGCATCAGTCGCAATAGAAAGCACTATTGCTTTCATTTGAGCAGGATAGCTGCTATTTATCCCAAAATCTGTTGTAAAAGTAATAGTTTTCATGTTATCTACTTCTAAAATGCTTTTTTAGTAATATTTTTTTATTATATAACTATAAAGGGTAATAAATATATGTTTTTTAAGAAAAACTATTTATGTTAGAAGATTACATATATATTAGGTGGGGCTAGGATGGAAATGGTTTACAATAAAAAAAATATGGATGTTATAGCAAATTTATGGGATAGAACTGGGGAAAATTCCATGGTTTGCCCTAAATGTGGTAGCAAAATGATTTTGATACAGCTTGATCCCATCCAAGATTATCAAAACCCATATGTAGCTTATGACAGCATTATTGAATGTACCAAATGTGAGTATGAGATTAAAACAGAGTCTTTTACAATTCTTGGCAGTGTTAAAAGCTTTGATTTAAAAGAAATAGAGATTGCTAGTTGGAGCCCAAGCGGTAGCCGTGTTATCTCTTGTTATGAACACATTTTAGATTATAGTCTTTTAAAAAAGCTTAAAGATTCTGGAGAGCTTAAAGAGTTTCTTGTTGTAAATAAACAGGTTGTACAGATTATTGGATAGACTTTTTTAAAAAAATTAAGTTTATTGCTAAAATATCTCCTATAGTTTAATACTATAAAACATAAAACATGAAATAGAGGGCTAATAATGAAAAAGAAATATAAAAAATTTAAGACAAAAGTCCCGAAAGATATACCCATCATCTGGGTAAACATAGTGGAACCATTTTATTAAGTATACATTATTCCCTCATAATCTTTTGATTTATGTGTTTTACCTCTATAGTGTTTTATAAATTTACGCTGTCTTTTTTTGCCGATAAAGCTAAAATCATGTCTAAGAAGCCTAACATATGTTTTATCAGGTAATGGTTCAAGTCGTACTATACCTTTGACTTGTAGTTTGTTTAAAACTCTAATGACCTGTTGTTTTGAAAGGTGTAGCTTTTTTTTTAGTTCCTCAACAGTCATTGGATAAGTTTTTTGTAAAATCTTAATTATTTGTTCATCTAATGTTCCACATGTTATTTCTATCATAAAAAATCAAGTTTTTTAACTAACCACAACTGGAGACATAATATGCACGTTCACCTTTTTTATCTTTTTTAAACATTTCAAGTACATCTTTTTTCCATTCACTAGGATATCCTTCAGGAAAATCTATACAACCACGACAGGTATCAAAACCAATTGCTTCAGTTAAATTCTTAATGCTTGTATATGCAAGAGAATCTGCGCCTAGTTCTCTTCCTATTTCTTCACAGGTTTTAATGTTACCTTCTTCATTGCGTGCGATAAATTCTTTTTTACTGCGCATATCAATACCTAGGTAACATGGTGCAAGTAATGGTGGGCATCCTATTCTTACATGTACTTCTTTTGCACCTGCTTCTTTCAAACCACGTATTAATTTACGTATGTTTGTACCTCGTACTATTGAATCATCTATTAAAACAACTCTTTTACCATTAAGAACCGCGCGTAAATAAGATAGACCTTCTTCTACGACCTTATCACGGCTTTCCTGGGTTTGCTGGATAAAACTACGTTCATCTTTATCTTTCATTATCCCTTCATCCAAGGGTATTTTTGATTCACGAGCATAACCTGTTGCATAATGACGACCTGATTCTGGAACTGGTACTACAACATCTGCTTTTACAGGATAGTTTTTAGCTAGAAGTCTACCTAGTTGTGCACGTACATCATGAACACTTCGACCATTTATACGAGAATCGGGTTTTGCAAAATAAACAAATTCAAACATACATGGTTTCTCATTTTTTTTGATTACTTGTTTTTCATATATTTTACCGTTTTTATCAATGATTATAATTGAGCCACTAGGTATATCCTTAACATATTGAAAATTTATTTTTTTGAAAACACGAGTTTCAGAAGTTAAACAGTACATACCATTTTTTTTACCAAGAACCAAAGGTCTTATCTTATATGGGTCTGTTACTGCAAAAAGAAAAGGATTATCACCTGAATCTGCTAGAAATAACACAGAAAAACTACCTTTTACTTCATAGATAAGCTCTTTGCAAGCATT
>JALHTX010000311.1 GCA_022866015.1 Thermoplasmatota archaeon | reverse complement strand
CAGAATCAAGAACTTTTAATATCGCATCATATCAAAAAGGAGATATGCGATTCATTACTAAAAATGTTGGGGGGTTACATCAACAGGATTTTCAATGAACTAAGAATTGGAAGTCGATGTACCATTAAATATTCTTTTAGCGAACTATTTGATAAGAATTTAATCGAATGAAGAACACAATTTTATCGCTGGTGGTGTTGGTGTTACGCCGTTCTTAAGTCTTGCTGAATATTTTAAATCAATAAATAAATTAGATAATGTGCGTTTATTCTATAGTGTTAAAGATGAAAATGATTTATTGCATATTGATGAACTAAAAGAAAATTTAGAAGAATATCTTAATGTATTTATTACTAGAGAAAAGACCAGCAACTACACTAATAGAAGAATGCAGATTGAAGATTTTTAGAAAACTCTTAAGAACAAAGAAAACGCAAATTTCTATATTTGTGGATCAAAGAGCTTTAATGATGATATGAATATTGAACTTAAAGGTAAAAGTTACACAAAAATTCATATGGGTGAAAGGGAGTGAAAAAATGAAGTTAGTTATTTTAGCAGGTGGGCTTGGTACACGATTAGAAGAAAGAACAGTTGAAATACCAAAACCTATGATTCGTATTGGTGGAAAACCGATTATTTGGCATATTATGAAAATTTACTCGGCTTATGGTATTAATGAGTTTGTTATTTGTTTGGGTTACAAAGGCGAAGTTATCAAAGATTATTTTTACAACTATCAAATGAAAAATAATGATTTTACTATTAATTTAAAAGACCAAAGTGTGAAGTACCACAATAATCACAGTGAAGATAATTGGAAAGTAACACTAGTAGATACAGGTCTAAACACCTTAAAAGGTGGTCGTTTAAAACGAATTGAAAAATATTTAGATGATGGTATTAATTTGCTAACATATGGAGACGGTGTAGCTGAAATTAACATTACAAAACTGATTGAGTTTCACAAATCACATGAAAAGATAGTAACTATATTAGGAGTTCATCCACCTGCAAGATTTGGTGAATTAATTACTGAAGGTAATAATATTATTTCTTTTGAAGAAAAAGCTCAAACATCCCAAGGATTAATTAATGGTGGTTACATGGTTTTTGATAAAGAATTGTTCAATTACGTAACCGAAGATGAAAAATGCGATTTAGAAATTGGAACATTTGAAAAATTAACAAACGAAGGGAAAATGGCTGTATACAAACATGAAGGATTATGGGCGTGTATGGATCATGAAAGAGATGTAAAATATCTAAATGGATTATGGAATAAAAATGAAGCTTTCTGGAAGGTATGGTAGTAATGAACGGATTTAATGATGTGTATAAGGGGAAAACAGTATTAGTTACAGGTCATACAGGATTTAAGGGATCTTGGCTATCAATATGGTTACATGAACTTGGAGCTAAGGTCGTAGGTTATGCTTTAGATCCTTATACAGAGAAAGATAATTTTGTCTTATCAGGCATTGGAGAGAAAATCATCGATATACGAGGTGATATACGTGACAGAGAAAAATTAAATCAAATATTTTTGGAGTATAAACCAGAGTTTATTTTTCATCTAGCAGCTCAACCTCTAGTGAGATTATCTTATGAAAAACCTGTAGAAACTTATGAAATGAATGTAATGGGTACAATTAATGTTCTTGAGACCATAAGAAATTGCTAGTCAACTAAAGTGGGAATCATGATTACCACTGATAAATGTTACGAGAACAAAGAACAGCTATGGGGTTATAAAGAGATAGATCCAATGGGTGGGTATGATCCGTATTCGTCTTCAAAAGCTGCAGCAGAAATTGCAATTAGCTCTTGGCGAAGATCATATTTTAATCCAAACGAATATGACAAGCATAGTAAAGCTATTGCAAGCGTAAGAGCTGGAAATGTTATTGGTGGTGGAGACTGGGCAAAAGATAGAATTATACCAGATTGTATAAGAGCATTAGAAAATAATGTACCCATAGAGATTCGAAGTCCTAAATCAGTTAGGCCATGGGAACATGTTTTGGAACCATTAAGTGGTTATTTGCTTCTTGGTGAAAAAATATATAAAGAACCAGTTAAGTATAGTGAAGCGTGGAATTTTGGACCTGATCTTGATTCTATAGTTACGGTTTGGGATATAGCAACTAAAGTAATAAGTAATTTTGGTAAAGGTCAATTAGTTGATGTATCGAATCCTGATTCAACACATGAAGCAAAACTCCTATCTCTTGATATTGCAAAAGCTAGGTTTAAACTTGGTTGGACACCTAAACTTAATATTGATGATACAATAAAAATAACTGTAGATTGGTATAAAGAGTATAGGAATAGAGAGGTATACAAATTGTGTGTGGAACAGATAAGGGAATTTATTAAAAAATAAATGCACTAATTTGTTAATAGAGTAAGGAGATTGTTTTTATGGAAAAGCTTTTAATAACAGGTGGATTTGGATTTATCGGTAAAAATTTAATAGAAAACTTATGTAATGATTATGAAATTTTTATTATCGACCAAGATATTGATCATCAATTTTTAAACAAAAATAAAGATGTAAAATTTTATAAATATAATTTTTTAAAAGATGATAATATAAAAGAAATTATATTAGATGAGAATCCAAATTATATTATTAATTTAATATCTATTGTAACTGCAAAAAGAAATATGGGTATTTTTAATGAAATGATCCAAGTTAATTTGCATATATTATTGAAGCTTTATGAAGCAACAAAAGAATTGAAAGAGTTAAAGTTTTTTTTACAGTTTGGATCCGGAGAAGAGTATGGAAATATTAAATCTCCATTTAAGGAAAGTGATAGAGAATGTCCTAATTCCCCTTATGCATTAGCAAAACAAATTACAACTAATACAGCAATAATGCTAAATAAAAACTACAATTTTCCAATAGCAGTTGTAAGACCAGGAAATTTGTTTGGGAAATATCAACGAAATGATAAATTTATTCCTTATATTATTAATCAGTTAACTGATAACAAAAAAATTGAAACAACGTTAGGGGAGCAAAAAAGAGATTTTGTTTATGCACCAGATTTTGCAAAGGGGATAAGTTTAGTATTGAAAACCCACGATAAGCTACTAGGTCAAATTTTTAATTTATCATCTGGCAAAAGCTTTTCAATAAAAGAAATAATTCTATTTTGTAAAAAATACATTGATTCAAGCTCAGAAATTGAATTTGGTGTAATACCCTATAGAGAAAACGAAATCATGAATTTTGAACTAGATATTTCAAAATTTAAAAAGGCAATTGAGCAGGATTATGATGTGGATATTTTTGAAGGGATAAAAAAGCACATAGAAATATTAAGAGGAGAAGGCAAATGAAGTATTTAATAACGGGGGGATGTGGTTTTTCAGGTTCGAATATGGCGGCGCATTATCTATCATTAGGTGACAAAGTAATAGTATTTGATAATCTATATAGATACGGATCAGAAATAAACCTTGATTGGTTATCAAAAACGAAAGGGATTTTTAAATATATAAAAGGCGATGTAAGAAATATATATGAAATAGAAAATGTTATCCAAGCAGAAAAACCGGATGTAATATTCCACTTCGCAGGGCAAGTAGCAATGACCACTTCGATAGAAAATCCATACATGGATTTTGAGATTAATGTAAAAGGAACGATTAATGTTCTTGATAGTGTAAGAAAGTATTCGCCAGAAACAATAGTTTGTTTTTCGTCTACTAACAAAGTATATGGTGATCTTAAGTATATTGATTTTAAGGAAAAGGATTTAAGATATGTAGCTGAAGATTACCCTAATGGATTTGATGAAAAGACATCTTTAGAGTTTCATTCACCTTATGGTTGTTCAAAAGGAGCCGCAGATCAATACATGATGGATTATTCAAGAATATTTGGTTTGAAAACGATAGTTTTTAGGCATTCTTCAATTTTTGGTGGTCGGCAATTTGCAACAAAAGATCAAGGTTGGGTAGGCTGGTTTTGCCAAAAGGCTTATGAAATTAAAAATAATATTACAAAAGAACCATTTACAATATCAGGAAATGGCAAGCAAGTGAGAGATATATTATTCAGTACAGACTTGATTAATTGTTATAAATTAGCTATAGAAAATATAGGTAAGACAAAAGGCAAAGTTTATAATGTTGGCGGAGGAATGGAGAATAGTTTTTCTTTGCTTGAGCTATTTAAAGAGCTCGAGGAAAATCATAATATAAAAATGAATTATAAAGAACTGCCTTGGAGAGAATCTGATCAAAAAGTATTTGTAGCGGATATATCAAAAACTAAAGAAGATTTTGGCTGGGAACCTAAAATTGATAAATATGAAGGTTTAAAACTAATGTATGAATGGGTGGAAAACATTAATGGAAAGCAAAAATGAACCGTTAGTAACAATAATGATACCAGTTTATAATAGAGAGCATTTAATAAAGGAGACATTGGAAAGTGCCTTAAATCAAGAATTTGATGATTATGAGGTGGTGGTTGTTGATAATAAGAGTACTGATGATACTTTTAGTATACTGCAAGAGTATAAAAAAAAATATACTAATTTGAGAATATTTCAGAATGAGAAAAACTTGGGTCCTGTGCTGAATTGGAAAGTTGGAATCGAAAAGTCGAGAGGCAAATACTTAAAAATTTTGTGGTCAGATGATCAAATTGCTAAGAATTATTTAAAAGAAACAGTACCAATACTTGAAAAAAATGATGATAGTGGTTTTGTTTATACCACGACAGTACTTCACTTGAATACAACAGAAATCATTGATTATGTTTTTGGTGAAACAGGAAAATATTTATCAATAGATTTTATCGAGGCGCATTATTTGGGAAATAAACCTGTTCCACTCTCACCAGGGAATGCAATATTTAGAAAGAACGATATAAAAGAAAGTCTTACGGTTAGAATTGATAACCCTAAAAAATTAGATTTTTCAAGATATGGTGCAGGTAATGACCTATTGCTGTACCTTCAAATAGCAAATCGTTACAAGTACTTTTATTTTTTAAATAAAAAACTGTCTGTTTTTAAAGTACACGATGAATCCTTTAGTGTTAAAAATAATCTTGAAGAATACTATTTAATTTCAAAAGTATATTTTATAAAAAATAATTCTAATGTTATGAGTGAAAAGACTATAAGAAAATTTTACACTAAATTGTACTGCAATAAAAAATATAGATATATTATTCAAGATATAGATTTTAGTATTTATTATCCACAGCTAATTAAAGAAATTCTAATTAAGATAAAACAAAAGATAAAAGACTTGTCGTAAATATTGTGAATTTCAACCAGGAGTGAAGTTGTATTTGTCAAAAACAAAAATTGTATTAAAAAATATTGGCCTAGGGATGATATATAAACCAATCAGTATTGTTATAAGTTTTATTGTTGTACCCATCACAATAGCATATATAGGCGGTGTAAATTATGGATTGTGGGCAACTATTTTATCGATTATCTCATGGATTAGTTTTTTTGATATTGGTATAGGAAATGGTTTAAGGAATTATTTAGCGAATGTATTAGCCTTAAAAGATTATGAAAATGCTAGAAAATATATTGCGACATCATATGGTGTTATTATTGCGATAAGTATATGTTTATTAGCTATATTGGCTATTTTGTGTAGTTTTTTGGATTGGGAAACTATATTAAACACTAGTGATTATGATAATAGCCAGCTAACAATAATATTGTTTGTTAATGTATTATTTATATGCGTGAATTTTATATTGAAGTTGATTACTACTATATATTATGCTATGCAAAAATCCTCAATAATTGGAATGATGCAAATCGTCAATCAATTATTGAATCTGGTAGGAATTTATTATTTATCAACCATAGGATATTCAAGATCACTATTAGGTATATCGCTAGTATATGGCATAGCATCAGTATTAGTAAATTTAATCTTTTCATATATTTTATTTACAAATCACAGAGAACTAATACCAAAATTACAAGATTTTGATTCAAGCAAAATAAAAGATTTAACTAATTTAGGTTTAAAATTCTTCATAATACAAATTGCAGCAATGATAATATTTACAACTGATAATTTGATAATAACAAGATTGTTTGGACCGGAAGAAGTAACTCCATATATTTTAACTTATAAAGTTTTTAGTTTGATTATTATGCTACATGACATAATAATTACTCCGATATGGTCAGCAATAACAAAAGCATATGCAGAAATGGACATTATCTGGATGAAAAAAATATTAAAAAGGCTAAATTATTTTCAATTATTAATAATTATGAGTGCCGTTTTAATGTGTTTTATATTTCCGCATCTAATAAAAATTTGGATAAAAGTTGATGTGGGTATATCTTCTCGATTAATTAGTATGTATGCACTATATACAGTTTTGATAACATTTTGTAATAATTATGCATATATTTTTAATGGGATAGGGGATATTGATTTCCAACTTATAATTGCTGTAACCCAAGGTATAGTAAATATTCCTATTTCTATATATTTTGCAAAATATCTAAATATGGGTATAGAAGGGGTAATACTTGGGACGAATGTAACGATGCTTTTGGCTGCGTTAACCTATCCAATAAAAGCAAAAAAAATAATATCAACTTTGGTAAAAAACTTCTAATTTAAACAGAAAATTAATTTAGAAAGTGAAGTTAAATTAGGTTTAATTTTTTGAAAAAAAATTAAATAATGTTCGAAGGTAGTGTGAATATGAAAATATTACATTTAAGTTATAAAGATACTCAAGAAGGTGCAGCTATAGCTGCTGAAAGGCTTTGTAGAGCACTAATTAAAAATAATGTTGATTCTAGAATGCTCGTTCAAAGTAAAGTATCAGAT
>JALHTX010000310.1 GCA_022866015.1 Thermoplasmatota archaeon | reverse complement strand
TCTTGTTGATGAAAATATGAGTGTCGGAGGGCAACTTATAAAGCAGACACATAAGTTTTTTGGTTCTCAAAATGAAAAAGCAGGGACACGGGGGATAGTTATATCAGAGGATTTAAAAAAAGAGATAGATGAACTAAAAAAAGTAGGTAAAATAAATCTTATGCTTAACTCTACTGTTATTGGTTATTATGAAGGAGAAAAAAACCTGCATAAATTTATGGTTGTTAAAAGAAAAGATTATGATAGTTTTTTAATGGAGGTAAATTCTAAAACTGCGGTTTTTGCTTGCGGTGCAATGGAAAATATGTTGCTTTTCCCAGGCAATGATTTACCAGGTGTTTATGGTGCAGGATCAGTACAGACTCTTATGAATGTTTTTGGTGTAAAACCAGGTAAAAAGGTTTTAATGATTGGTGCAGGAAACGTTGGCCTTATTGTTTCTTATCAGCTTCTTCAAGCATGTATAGATGTAGACCGTGTTGTAGAAGCAGCTCCTTTTATAGGTGGATATCATGTTCATGCTGCAAAACTACGGCGTTGTGGTGTACCAATTTATACATCTCATTCTATAAAAGAAGTTTATGGGAAAGATTGTGTAGAAGGTGCAGTTGTAGTAAAACTTGATAAGAACTGGCAGCCTATTAAAGGTTCTGAAGAAAAAGTTGAATGTGATACAGTTTGCCTTGCTGTTGGTCTTACTCCTTCAACAAGGCTACTTCATCAGATTGGGGTGAAAATGGATTTTGTATCTGAGGCTGGTGGGTATGTAGCTATGCATGATAACTTTATGCAGACGACCTGTAAAGGTATTTTTGTTGCAGGTGATTCATCAGGTATTGAAGAAGCATCAACTGCGATGATTGAAGGTAAAATTGCAGGGATTTCTGCAGCGTTATTATTAGGTTATAAAGATGGAAAAAGATTACAGAAAAAATATATTGAGGAACTAAAGAAGTTAAGAGAAGGTCCCTTTGGGGAAAAAGCAAGAGTAGCTAAGAAAAAAATTGAAAAACTAATGGAGGCATTATGATGCATAATTATGAAAAAGATGGTATAC
Organism: Thermoplasmatota archaeon; assembly: GCA_022866015.1. Lineage (GTDB taxonomy): Archaea > Thermoplasmatota > E2 > DHVEG-1 > DHVEG-1 > PFL35. Next base: position 2,275 of record JALHTX010000310.1, on the reverse strand, counting down.
TTGATCAAAAATTTTTAAAACTTCCTTCTCAAAAGCAACTTGAAAAAGGAGCTGCAATAATTGAATGCGTTCAAAAGATTCCTTGCAATCCTTGTGTTGATTCTTGTCCAACTGGTGCAATTAGTATGAAAGATATAAACGATCTACCGGTAATGGATTATGATAAATGTATTGCATGTAGTAAATGTGTTGGAATATGCCCAGGACTGGCAATTTTTGTTGTAAAATGTAAAGATGATAAAGCACTTATCACACTCCCTTATGAATTTTTACCTGAACCTATTGTTGGTAAAAAAGTACAGGTACTTGATAGAGCTGGTAAAATTGTTGGTAAAGGTATAGTAAAAAAAGTTGTAAATAAAGATAAAACATTTGTTGTTACTATTGAAGTTAAAAAAGATCTTCTAATGGTTGTTAGAAATATAAAGGTATAATTTATGGGCAAAAAAAAGACAATTGTTTGCAGATGCGAAGATTTAACACTCGAAGATGTTGAAAATGCAATAGATACAGGCTACACAGATCTTGAAGAACTTAGAAAAAAGCTTCGCATTGGTATGGGTCCCTGCCAGGGGAGGGTCTGTTTTCAACTTGTTCAGAAGATTTTAGAAAAAAAAACTGGTAAAAAAGTTCCTATTAAAAGTCTTCCAAAGGTTCGTCCTCCAATTATACCTGTTAGTCTTGGGACACTTGCAAGTGATGAAAAATGATAAAGAAAGCAGATGTTGTAATAGTTGGTGGCGGTGTTAACGGCTGCGGACTCGCATATAATCTTTCAAAAAGAGGTGTAGATGTAGCTGTTTTTGAAAAAAATTATTTATCATCAGGTGCCACAGGTTCCTGTGGTGCAGGTATCCGTCAGCAATGGTCAACTCATGAAAACGCAGAGCTTGCAATGAAAAGTGTGAAAATATTTGAAAAACTAAGTAATGAGCTTGGTGATGATATCGAACTTCGTCAAGGTGGCTATCTAATTGCTGTACATGATAAAGAAGAACTTTTACAATTAGAAAAAAATGTTGAAATGCAAAAATCCCTTGGTATACCTGTTAAAATTATTTCTACAAAGGAAATTATTGAAGTTGTGCCAATTCTTGATATTAAAGGTATGAATGCTATTGCTGCAACCTTTTGCCCTACTGATGGGCATGCAAATCCATTTAAAACAACTTTTGCCTATGCAAATGCAGCAAGAAAATATGGTGCAAATATTTTTACTCATACAACTGTAACTGATATTAAAACAAAAAACAAAAAAGTCTCAGAAGTAATTACTGATAAAGGAATCATTAAAACAGATTTTGTGGTAAATGCTGCAGGGATATCTTCAGAAGAAATATGTGACATGGTTGGCATCAAAATTCCTACAAAACCTGTTAGAAAAGAAATAATGGCGACAGAAAGATTACAACCATTGTTTAAAGCAATGGTTATATCTTTTAAAGACGGTATTTATTTTAGTCAACAGCATGAAGGTCAGATTGTTGGAGGGATACCTATTCCTGAGCAAAAATATGGTTATAAAACTGCTCCAACAGTATCATTTTTACAGCATATGAGCAAGACTCTTACTCGATATGCACCTGTTCTTAAACATATTAACATGCTTAGACATTGGACTGGTTTTTATGATGTGACACCAGATGCTAGACCTATTCTTGGTGAGACAAAGGATTTGAAAGGTTTTATTCATTGCCATGGTTTTAGTGGCCATGGTTTCATGATTTCACCAATGGTATCAAAAATATTATGTGAATACATAGTTGAAGGTAAAACCTCAGATATACTTGAAAGTCTGAGTCTTACTAGGTTTAAAGATAAAAAAATCGAGCATGAAATGGCCGTTGTAGGGTAAGAATAAAATACTTTCTTTGTTATCATGTGATTTAAATGGATTATAAAAAAATAGGTTTTAAGACAGGTCTTGAGATTCATCAACAACTTGATACACATAAACTTTTTTGTAATTGCGACTCAAAAATAACTGAGGATATTGATTATTCTTTTACGCGTTTCTTGCGCCCAACACAAAGTGAACTTGGGGATGTTGATCGTGCGGCACTAGCTGAAGCACAGAAAAACCGTTGTTTTTTATATACTGCAAGTAACAAATCAACATGTCTTGTAGAAGCAGATGAAGAACCACCACATAATGCAAATATTGATGCAGTAAACACTTGTCTTACAATGGCGGTTCTTTTAAACTGTGATATAGTCGATGAAATTCATTTTATGAGAAAAATTGTAATAGATGGCTCTAACACTAGTGGTTTTC
>JALHTX010000309.1 GCA_022866015.1 Thermoplasmatota archaeon | reverse complement strand
TGTAAAAAATAAAAAAATTCCTGTTTGCAAGTTTTCTGGTTTTTTTAATGAAAAACAAGGTGCTTTTGTTACAATTCATACTTATTCAGATCATGATCTTAGAGGTTGTATTGGCATACCTTTGCCTATTATGAGTTTGTGTGATGCTATTGCTGAGGGTGCTGCATCCGCAACTAGTGACCCGCGTTTTCCACCACTTGAAGTTAAAGAGCTAGATGATATTGTTGTTGAGGTTACGGTTTTATCTCCCCCTGAAATAATTAAAGTTAGTAAACCTGAGGATTATCTAAAAAATATTGTTATTGGTCGTGATGGTCTTATTATTGAACAGGGCTATTACAAGGGTTTATTGTTACCGCAGGTGCCTGTGGAGCAGGGCTGGGATAAAGAAGAATTTCTTAGTCATACTTGTATTAAAGCAGGGCTTATGCCTGGTGCATGGTTTGATAAACAAACTAAGGTTTACAAGTTTGGCGGCCAGGTTTTTACAGAGATTAAACCTAGAGGAGAGGTTAAGGAGAAGACGCTTAATGAGTGAGTTGGTTGTTAAAGGTAAAATTTTTTTCCGTGGTAGTTTTGAGAATTGCTGTATTTGTATTGATAATGGGAAAATAACACAGATAAAAAAGAGTTTAGAAGGCGAGAAAACCCTTGATTTTCAAAATAAACTTATTTTACCCACAGGTGTTGATATTCATGTTCATTTCCGTGAGCCAGGACTTACTAATAAAGAAGATTGGTATACTGGTAGTGTTGCAGCAGCTTTTGGAGGCATCAGCTGTGTTTTTGATATGCCAAACACTATTCCTCAGACAACTAGTGTTGAAACAATTAATGATAAGATAAATATTGCCGAGAGTAAATCTATTATTGATTTTGGAATTTATGCAGGTATTACAAATGATAACTTTAAACTTATTGAAAAAATTGGGAAAAAATGTAGTGGTTTCAAACTTTTTTTAGGTAGTAGTACTCTTTCTTTGTCTTTTGATAAAAAACATCTTCGTGAGACTTTTGACCTAGCAAGTATTTCAAATAGGATAATTCTTGTTCATGCAGAAGATGAAGAATGTCTTATTAAACATAAAAAAATTGAGACTAACTTATCAGATCATATGCGTTTTCGCCCAGGTGTTTGTGAAGAGTTATCTATAAATGAGGTTTTACATGCAGCAAAGGGACTTAATACTAGAGTACATGTTTGTCATGTTTCGTCTTGTGAGGGTCTTGAGCTTTTAAAGAAAAAACCTAGTAATGTTAGTTTTGGTATAACACCTCATCATTGTCTTTTAAATGTTAAAAATAATATGGGTTCAGAGGGTTTATTTAAGGTTAATCCTCCTATTAGAACTGGTTTTGATAAAGAATCTTTATTTTCTTGTGTTAAATCTGGTTGTGTTGATGTTCTTGAGTCTGATCATGCTCCTCATACTCGTGAGGAAAAAATAGGGGATTTTGATGTTGTTCCAAGTGGTGTCCCCGGCGTTGAGACTATATATCCTATGTTTTTGTATTTTGCAAAAAAAGAAATAATCAGTTTTCAGCGTTTGGTTTCTTTAATGTGTAATACTCCTGCTAATCTTTTAGGTGTTAGTAAAGGTCATTTTGAACCCGGTTATGATGCTGATTTTATTGTAGTTGATATAAAAAAAGATTGTAAAATTAAATCTGAAAATTTGCATTCTCGTTGTGGTTGGACTCCTTTTGAAAATTGGCCTGCGGTTTTTCCAGAGAGTATTTTTATTCGTGGGGAAAAGGTTATAGATGATTGTGAAATCCAGGTTAAACAAGGTTTTGGAAGGTTTGCTGGTGCATAGAATATGTTTGAAATGTTACCTGAGTGGTTTCAGATTTTTCTTTTTTCTATGTTTCCTTGGTTAGAAGCAAGGTATGTTATTCCATATGCTATGCTTTTTTTGAAATGGCCTTGGTGGCAAGCATTACCCCTTGCTGTTATTGGTAATATGCTCCCTGTTCCTTTTATTTTGTTGTTTTTTAAATATGTTGAAAAATTCTTGCGAAGATACAAGTTTTGGATCAGGGTTATGGACTGGTTTTTTGCACGAACTAGGAAGCGAGCTGACGCTACAATTCAGAGATATGAACATATAGGTTTGTTTATTTTTATAGCAATACCCTTGCCTTTTACTGGTGCTTGGACTGGTTCACTTATTGCTTATCTTTTTAATTTAAAATTTTCAAAATCTCTTATTACAATATTTTTTGGTCTTCTTACGGCTGCTGTTATTATGATTTCGTTGACATTATTGTTTGGTAATATATTTGGTTTTAATTTTAACTAAATTATAAGGTAATGGTTTATGGATGAAAACATCAAAATGTTAGCTCAAAAAACCGCGGATGGTGTCGCAAGAAAAGTAAAAAAATCCTATGTTACTGATTTTTATAGATTTGGAAATACTGTTGGTCTTGGTGCAGATGGGACTGCTACTAAGTTTGTCGATAAACTTGCAGAGGATGTTGCGCTAAATATAATTAATAAATCTAAAGTAAAAGTTAATGTTTTAAGTGAAGAAGCAGGTTTTATTGATAAAGGTGGAAAATATACTTTTGTTTTAGATCCACTTGATGGCACTCGTAATGCGTATCGAGGTATCCCTTTTTATTCCGTGTCTATCGGTGTTGGTAAAAAGCGTATTAGTGATGTCGAGTATGGTATTGTTAAAAATATTCCAACCGGTGATGTTTATACTGCTGAGAAAGGCTTTGGTGCTTTTTTAAATGGTAAACATTTTTGTGTCCCTGAGGTTCCTGATAAAGAGCTTTTATCTTCTCTTGCACTCGGTAAAAACTCTGATAAAGTAACTTTGAAGTTTGCTAAAAGAGATAAAGTTCGATCTCTTGGGTCTTCTTCTCTTGAGTTGTGTATGGTTGCAATTGGTGGTCTTGATTATTTTATTGTTGGAAAAGAATATCTTAGAGTTATTGATATTGCTGCATCGACTTTGATTCTTCGCCAGGCTGGTGGTTTTGTTACAAATATTTCTGGTGAAGATTTTGATATGCCTTTTAATTTAGAAGAACGAACTAGTGTTGTTGCTGCGTGTAATATGGATTTAATCAAAAAAATTATTTTTTAAATTTTTTTGTATTTTCAAGAATTTTTTTCCATTCCAAAATTTCTTTACATTTACCGCAGTAGCCATTATAGTTTTCATAATCAAATTTATGCATTTTTATACCGCAATATTTACATTTGTATTCTTGTTCTTTTTCTTTTAACATTTTTATTCTGCAAATTCTTTTAATGTTTTTTGTTTGTCATCAGGAAGCATTATTTTTCTTTCTACTTCTATCCATTCAAGTCCATAATCTAAAAGAAGATGCTTAACCATATCAGGAATCTTAGGTGCACATAATATTCCTCGAACATTTGCTTTATCAACATCTTTTTTGGTATCTTTTACATACATTCGTAACTGATGAACAGAACTAATATTTGCAAGACTTCTTTTAACCTCTATTATCACAGGTGTATGATTTTTATCATAACAAAACAAATCAATCATCCCTGATTTTACAGGTTTTTCTCTTTTGACTACTCTGAGTCCTTCTTCAATAATAGATGGGTTGTTTATGATTTGATTAACAAAATCTAGTTCCATTCCAGAAATTATTAGTTTTGCTTTATCTTTAAGAGAAATTGCTGTTATAAATTTTATATTTCTGAATTTTATTTTCATTTTTTCTGGAGGTTTTTTAATATATGATTTTAAAACTAATTTATCCTCTTTTATTTTAAACTCCGTTTTACTACCTGTTGGTTGCCAGTTTATTGGTTCACGCATCTCCGGTTGATGAACAAGTAATGTTCCATCTTGTTTAATCATAATTACTCGTTCACCCCAATCCAGAAGAGAACGAGCTCTGCCTTTATAATCTATCAAGCAGTCTCCAGCAAGTATGAGCATTGTTTTATCAGGTTTATTTGTATGGTTTTTCTTAATAAATTCTAAGGCATCTGTATTATTTGGATTAACAAGGTTTTTAGTCATATTGTTAACCTTTTTAATTGATATATTTGTTGGTATAATTGTTTGTTTTGGTTATATATGGACATTTTTAAATACTAGTTTTTGATTGGCTGGCTCAGATGAGCGTTACAGACGATATCCTAAAAAAGGTAGGCGAGAAGAAACTTCATTTCTCATTACTTGACCCTGAGGATCAAACGCCACAAGAGGCAGGTAAACTTTCAAAACTTGCAGAAGATATAGGGTCTTCTGCTATTATGGTTGGAGGATCTACTCTTTCATCCAGTAAACAAGTAGATGAGACAGTAAAAGCAGTAAAAGAAAATTCTAACCTTCCGGTTATATTATTTCCCTCTGGTGCAAAATTTCTTAGTAAATATGCAGATGCTATATTTTTTATGAGTTGCCTAAATTCACGCAATCTTGGTTTTGTAATCCGTGAGCATGTTCAAGGATCACCATTTATTAAGCACGTTGGAATTGAACCAATATCTATGGGTTATCTAATAGTTGAACCGGGTATGACTGCAGGTAAAATGGGGCAAGTTGATTTAGTAAAACGTGATGACTTACAGACTGCTGTTGGTTATGCCCTTTCAACGCAATATTTTGGAATGAAATTTTTTTATCTTGAAGCAGGATCAGGTGCACCTGAACCTGTAAAAAACGAGATGATTGCAGCAGTTAAGAAAAATATAAATATTCCACTTATAGTAGGTGGCGGTATTCGTTCTGCTAAAACAGCTCATGAAAAAGCTCTAGCAGGTGCAGATATAATTGTTACAGGTACCACTTTTGAAAAAGATAAAAATGTTGAAAAAACACTTAGGGAAATTATAAAAGCAATAGAAGAATAAATGATTATTATGAAGGTTTTACTTTCTATTGGTGGGGCATCAGGTAGCATTTATGGTATTCGTCTTTTAGAAGAACTTAAAAAAGCAGGAATTCAAACACATTTAATTGTTTCAGATGATGCTAAAAAAATCATAGAACATGAAACAAATTATATGTTTTCTGAATTGAAGAAAACAACTGATTTTTATTATGAAAATGATGATATGTTTGCAGGGCCTGCTAGTGGTTCTTTTAAACTAGATGCAATGATTATTTGTCCCTGTAGCATGAAAACACTATCTGCAATAGCAAATGGTTATGGAGATGCTCTTACTAGCAGAGCAGCTAGTTGTATTCTAAAAGAAGGAAAAAAATTAATTATAGTCCCTCGTGAAACACCTTTGAATCTACCTTTTATTCAAAATATTGAAAAAATAAATCTTGCCGGTGCAACGATCCTTCCTGCAATGCCTGGTTTTTATTATAAACCTAAAAAACTAGATGACATTGTTGATTTTATAGTTGGTAAAATACTTGATCAACTAAATATTAATCATTCTCTTTTTGAACGCTGGAAATAAAGATTTTTGTTTTTTTAACTTTATATTTTACAGAGTTTCACAAAGTTTTTAAAAATCAATTCACCATATTCTGTATGCTCTACTTCAGGATGAAACTGAAGCCCATAAAATGGTTTATTTTTATGTTTCATAGCCTGAATTTTACAGCTTTCGCTTTCAGCAAGACAAATAAAACTAATGGGGAGTTTTGTAACTTCATCATTATGTGATTCCCAAACAATGGATTTTTTAGGGACTCCTTTGAAAATAGCATCTTCTTTTAAAATAATTAGTTCTATTTTGCCATACTCTGGTTTTTTTGCAGGTTTTGCCACTCCACCAAAAAAATGAGCCATATACTGATGACCAGCACAAATACCTAAAATAGGAAAATTTGCTTTTTCAAGGTATTCATCAATATTTCCAAGAGTCTCATTAAGACCAATTCTTGGTGCACCACCAGATAAAACCAAGCCATTGATATCTTCTTTTACTAGTTCATCAAAAGAAATATTATTAGTAACTATCTTTGTTTCAACATTAAGGTCACGCAAAGTACGCCATTCACGATGAGTCCACTGACCACCATTATCAACAACGAAAATTTTAACCATTGTTTTACTCCCACTCAACAGTCCCTGGTGGTTTATTTGTTATATCGTATACTACACGGTTGACTTTTTCCTTTAAAGTATTTGTAATACGTGTAGAAATCCTATCAAGAATTTCATGAGGAATGCCACTATAGTTACAAGTCATAGCATCAATACTTTCAACTGAGCGTACTGCAATAACATCACCATATGCACGGCGGTCGCCGTGCACACCAACACTTTTAACAGGCAACAATACTGCAAAATATTGCCAAGGTTGCTCCATTTTTCCTTTTTTAACCGACTTATCAATTTCATCTTCAATAATAAAACAAGCCTCACGAACAATCTCTACACGTTCAGGGTTTGCCTTTCCAAGAATTCTAACAGCAAGACCAGGTCCCGGAAAGGGTTGTCTTTCAGAAACCTCAAGTTTTAATTCACGTGCAATATTTCTAACCTCATCTTTATATAAATCACGAAGTGGTTCTACAAGTTTGAGGTTTATATCTTTTGGAAGACCACCTACATTATGATGAGATTTTATTGTATCGCGAAGCTCTCCACCTGATTCAATCCAATCTGGTGCAATAGTTCCCTGAACTAAGTATTGAATTTTTTCTTTTTTTGCAACTTTTTCAAAAACACGAATAAATTTTTCACCAATGATTTTACGTTTTCTTTCAGGATCATCTACACCTTTTAAAGCACTATAAAACTCTTTACTTGCATCAACAAAACGAGAATTAAGCCCCATTCTTTCCATTAATTTTTTAACGTCACTACTTTCGTTTTTACGCATATAACCTGTGTCAACATGAACTGCGACTAGATTGTTACCAATAGCTTTGTTTACAAGTGATGCACAGACAGAACTATCCACACCACCTGAAAAAGCAATAAGTGATTTACCTGAAATTTCTTTTTTAAGATTGTTAATAGTTTCTTCAATGAATTTTTCTGCTTTAAACATTCTTTTTATCCTTGAGTACTTTTTCTTTCATCTTCTCTCTATATTTCTTCATTTCCTCTTCAAGTTTTTTATCTTTAATAGATAAAATTTGAACTGCAAGAAGCGCAGCATTATCACCACGGTCAAGACCAACCGCAGCAACAGGAATGCCTGGCGGCATCTGAACTATGCTAAGAATAGAATCAAAATTTACTTTACCACTAACAGGAACACCAATTACGGGTTTTATTGTATATGCTGCAATTGCGCCTGGAAGTGCTGCTGAAAGACCTGCAAAACCAATAAATACATCAGCTTTATTTTTTTCAACAATTTCTTTTAAATAATCAGGTGTTCGGTGTGCACTAGCAATTTTAATATCATACACGACGCTAAACTCTTTAAGTATTTTTTCTGCTTTTTCAGCAATAGGTATATCTGAGTTGCTACCAAGTATTATTTGAATTTTCATATTTATCAAACCTAGGAAATGGAAAAAGAGATATAAAATGTTTCGACCAACCGAAAAAAACTAGGCGTAAACTAATTATACCTGTTTTTATTGTTCAGTGAAAAACTGATGCTAAAATGAAACTAGTAATCTGTGAAAAAAACATTTCTGCAAGAAGAATTGCATATATTTTATCAGATGGGAAATCAAAAAGTAAGAATATCGATAAAATACCTGTTTATGAGTTTACAAAAAACAATGAAAACTGGGAAGTTGTAGGTTTAAAAGGTCATATTATAGATATTGATTTTCCTAAAGGATTTAACAAATGGAATCAAGTTTAACCAAGAGATCTAATAAATATTGAACCCGTAAAAAAAATAAGTGAAAAAAGTATAGGTGCCGCTATTAAAACATTATCTGACAAGAATCCATTTATCATAGTTGCTACTGATTTCGATCGAGAAGGAGAATTAATTGGTGTAGAAGTAATAGAACTGATAAAAGAATTTAATAAAAATATTAAACAGATTAAAAGAGCAAAATTTAGTGCAATTACAGGCTATGAAATAAATAATGCTTTTGAAAATCTTTCAGAGGTTGACTATAATCTTTCCAGTGCTGGAGAAACAAGGCAGGTTATTGATCTTATTTGGGGTGCTGTTCTTACTCGTTTTATTAGCCTTACGTCAAATCGTCTTGGTAGAGATTTTTTATCAATAGGGCGGGTTCAATCACCAACTTTAGCGTTACTTGTAGATCGTGAGAAAGAAATACAAAACTTTGAACCTAAAACTTTTTGGAAGATTATTGCAACATGTAAAAAAGATAAATCTTTTGATTGTATTCATTCTGAAGGACAATTTTGGGATGAAAAAAAAGTTACAACTATTTTTGATAAAATAAAAAATACTAAAAATGGAAAAGTTGAAGAAGTGGATAAAAAATTCAACGTGAACTTCCTCCAAGTCCTTTTAGTACAACTAGTTTTCTTGAATCTGTTTCTTATCTTGGTATTGGTGCTGCACGTGCAATGAGTGTTGCTGAAGAACTTTATATGTCTGGTCTTATTTCTTACCCTCGTACTGATAACACTGTTTATCCTTCTAGTTTAAATATTAAAAGTATTCTTGAGAAACTTAAAAATTCTGATTTTTCAAAAGAAACAGAAGTAGTTATAAAAAATGGTCGTGATTATCCTACTCGCGGTAAAAAACAAACTACTGATCATCCACCTATTCATCCTGTAGGTGTACCTGGTGGTAGGAAACTTTCGGGTGAATCTAAACAAATTTATGAACTTGTTGTCAGGCGTTTTCTTGCAACCCTTGCAAAAGATGCAATATCTGAAATTGTAAAAGTAGTTATTGATATATCTGATGAAAAATTTAATGCAGATGGTTATCTTTTAATTGAACCAAACTGGCGAGAAATATATACTTATTATAAAGAGAAAAGGAAACCTTTACCCGATCTTGTTAAAGGCGAAATTATAGATGTTACAAAAATTGTTTTAAAAGAAGATACGACAAAACCACCAAATCGTTATACAGAAGGAAGTCTTATTGGTAAAATGGAACAACTAACATTAGGGACAAAAAGTACAAGGCATGAAATCATTCAAAAACTGTTTTCTAGAAGATATATTACATTATCTCCTTTGAAACCTACTCCTATGGGTTTTGCGGTAGTTGAAGCCATGGGTGATTGTGATGTTGTAAAACCTAAGATGACTTCAAGACTTGAATATGATATGGATGCTATTTCTGAGGGTAAAAAAACACTTAAAGAAACTATAGATGAGTCTAGGAAAATGCTTACCCAAGTAATGATTTCTCTGGAGAAAGATAAAGAAAAAATTAAAACCAATATAAAAAATGCTTCAAGACAGCAGAATGTAATTGCGAAATGTCCTAAATGTAGTAAAGATTTAGTTGTACGTTTTTCTAAGAAAGGTAACCGTTTTGTTGGTTGTACAGGTTATCCTGAGTGTAAAAATACTTATCCTATTCCGCAAAAAGGAGGAATAGTAACTGTTGATGAGCCTTGTAGTAAATGTAAGTCCCCCCAGGTTAAGATTATTAGCAAAGGGAAAAGGCCTTGGCAGATTTGTCTTAATCCGGATTGTTCTAAAAAATAGTATTAATTTGTGTGATAAATTATTTATAGGTGTATAATTAATATATTATAAAAAATAAAAAGGTGTCTCTAATGATTAATAAAAATATTGAAAAAATATTTTTTATAATATTAATATTAACATTATTAATTTTTTCATCTACTTTTTCATTTGCAAATGTAGGTAATACAAATAAGGAAAAAATAGTTTTTAATTCAAATATGCTAAAAGTAAATAAAGTAAAAACAAATGTTTTAGAAAATTCATTGTTTTCAAAAACTTCTATACAAATGACAGGCGATTATGAGAAAATTATTTCAAATGAAACATATGCTGAATATAATCCCTCTCTTACTATAAGTGGGGATAAATCACTGATTGCATATGAAATATTAGAAGGAAACAAAACTAAAGTATATTATAAAACATCAGTTAATAATTTTCAAAGCTGGTCAGAAGCAGTATATGCTAATGCTACTTTTGATGACATAACATATAATTCGGCATTTCCTAGTTTTACAAAACTAACAGAAAGAAGTGAATATTTTGGAGTCTTTTTAACACCTGACAATAGTAGCTATATTATTGAATTGTCTGGGTATGGATTAGATAATATTGCATTATGGGATTATACAAATATTACTTTTAATGGAACATACATCGGTGATTTTTATGATTTTAAAACACCAGATGTAATAAGCTATCCTAATTATGTTATACCCTGGGTTACTGGTGTTATAGGAAATGGTGAATTCATTGAAGAATATGATGAATTGGATTGTAATGATTCACCTATGTTTTTTTATAAAGATGTCGATGATCCTTATTCTAGTAGAACGATAGTATTTTTCCCAGAAGTTTCTAATTGTAGTAATATATCTATTTGTTTGGGTGAAAATAATGCAGGTGTACCCATGATTTATGGTGTATGTGAAATAATAAATAATTCAAGTAAAAACCTTCTCTTTTTCAATGGAAACCCTGATATTTGGGATAGTGAACATATACTTAGGAAAAACATTATTTTAAGTAATGAAAATTTAACACATCCAAAAATATATGCAAAAGAGAAAAATATCTTTATTGTTGCTGAAACAAGCTCGCAAGAAATAGTAATGTATTATTCAAATAATTATGGTTCAAATGGAAGTTGGATTTTAAAAAACATTACAAATAGTATTTTAGAATTAGGTTCTAAACCAGTTTATCCAGATATATTTGTAAATAGTACATAAGTTTTTTGTAGTTTTATTTAATCTGGGAATTTAACAGTTACTTCTTCTAATAACCTTGGTGTTAATTGGACACCACCAAAAATTATTAATTCAGTTATTGGTAGTGCTGTAGAAGGATATCGTTACAACGATATGGCTAATAACCATAATTTTGTTTGGACTGATAATCGTAATGGAAATTTTGACGTATATTTTTATGGTGACTATATATCAAAAGTTGACCTTGAACTGTTAGATATAAGTCTTGCAGGTGATTTACAACCTCTTAAAACAAATAATATTTTACAGATCAAAGTTAAAAACAATGGTGATACAATTGCTAAAAATATTAAAATGAATGTGACTTTTTTATTTGACGATGGAAATGTTACATATGCAGAAAATATCTTTGAAATAGAATATTTATTGCCGGGTGAGAATAAAACTATTTCAAGATATTTATTCAATTTTAGAATGCCTGATTTCTTATATGCATTAATAAATTTTGCAGGGATTAATAATATAGCTGTTAAAGTTGATCCAGAAGGTTTAACTGGTGATGTAGATACAAGTAACAACAATGATGATATAAAAGGAGGAATTACATATAGCAATATTTTCCCAATATTAGGAAGATATGAAGAGTTTTTCTTAGGTCTAAAAGAAATATAATTTTCTTAAAAACAGGGTTTTTCAAAAACCCCTTTTTCTGTTATATACCCTGTTACATATTTATGATTAGTTATATCAAAAGCAGGGTTTCGTACTTTTGTATAATCTGGCATTATCTTATAATTATTGATTACTGCTAATTCTTCCCTTCCTCGTTCCTCGATTATTATTTCATCACCAGATTTTATATTTTTATCAAAAGTGCTAACAGGGGCTGCAACATAAAAAGGAATATCATTTTCATATGCAAGAACAGCTTTTTCATATGTACCAATTTTATTTGCAAAATCACCATTTGCTGTAATTCTATCAGCACCGGTAATAACCATATCAATTTCACCATTTTTCATAAAAAAGCCTGCTGCATTATCAGCAATTACTACGTGAGGTATTCCTTCTTGTTCTAGTTCCCAATCTGTTAGTAATCCTTGGCAACGTGGTCGTGTCTCATCAGCAAAAACAAAAAACTTTTTCCCTTTTCTATGAGCAACATAAAAAGGTGCAAGAGCGGTACCCCAATCAACTGTTGCAAGGGCACCAGCATTACAATGAGTAAGAATTTTCATATTATTTTTAATTAATATTTCACCATTTAAACCAATCTTATGACATTTATCAACAATGTCTTCAACATAAGCATTTGCAGCATCAAGAGGATTTTTACAATTCTTTATATTATCAAGCATATAATCAACTGCATAAAACAAATCATATGCAGTAGGTCTTGTTTTTTTGAGTTTATATGCTGTTTTTTCTAAATCATTAACACCAAGAACCATACCATATACAGCAGCAGCACCAATAGCTGGTGCTCCACGAACAACCATATCCATTATTGCAAAACAACAATCATCTACAGTTTCAGCAGTATAATATTCAAGTTTATATGGTAATTTTCTCTGATCAATGAATTTAATTTTACCTTTTTCAAACCAGAGAGCACGACCTTCTCTACCATTAATCATCATTTTTAATCAAACTCCAAATATATCTTTAATCTGTTTTTCTATATCTGCAGTATTTCTTCCAACAATCAACAAACCATTATTTTTTATTATTACTTTTTTATTAGTTCTCAGTGCTTTCAAAACCTCTTTAGTGTTTTCAAGACTACCAATAGGATATTTATCTGTAACATCTACATCCTTTATTTTATTAATAAGATTTGTTTTTTTAATTTGTACAACAAAATTAACGTCATCTCTAGCATGATGAATCATCCAATGAAGCGAAGTCTCAATTCTTGGTTCAGCAGGACCAATTAAAAGAAGATTATTTTTAATAGGATCGAAATCAACAACCTCAAGTAATTCCTCTCTTTTAATATTGGAGAAATCCTTAACTATTCCGTTAATAATCATTCTTTTTCCGAAACCAAGGCTAAAAACAGCATCACTATCCTTTTTTAGAATGCTTTTTTCTTTGAGTTTTTTACTTATTTTTATTATTTCAATAATAAGTGGACAATTAGTTTCTTCTTTGGAAACATAAAAAATCTGTAACTTTTGACTTATAGTTATTTTGTCATTCATTAAAAAACTAAAAAAAGAAAACCTATTTTTATCTTTTCCTTAAAAAATCAGATATTACAATCACAGTTTTTTTGTTTTAAAATATTTTTTTGCTCATCAATTGTATTAACAAATTCGTTTTGAATATTTGTACCTATTACAAGGTTTTTATCAAGAGGACTTTTATGTATGTACCCTCTTTTTTCCATCTCTACTACTTGTTTCTCATGGCGAAGGTATAATGCTTTTAGCTTTCCTTTCCAACGTTTTGTTTCTGGATGATTTGAATAACCTTTTTTATTTTGGGTACAAATATTCCAGATTGCATGAAGTTCTCTATGTTCTCCTAAAAGATGATTTTTACAAAGTTTCTCAGTTGATATATCCCAAACCCTCATAAATTATAGAATCCTTTAAACTTAATTTTTATTAAAAGTAAAATAAAAAATGGAATAGTTTTTTTAATACTAGTTTATATTTCCCCACGTTTTATTTTTTCTTTAAGTATATCAAACTGCTTTCTTGTTAATGTACATACGTTGTTTTTTTCTCCAATTATTACTTTATCTGCCTGTACATCAACAATTGGACATTTTGGTGGGATACAAGTCCCTTCATTACATAAGACAATAGCCATATAATTCTACCTCAATTTAACAATTGTTAAACTAAAGGCGGTAAAGGTATAAAAGTTTTTCGGTAAATATAATCTACAAGATTAAATATATTGCTTGATTTCAAAATTTTTCTTATTAATTTTAGTAACAATCCGAGACATCTTTCGATGAATTTTATCAACTTTTTTTATTCGAATGTCGACATCAGATCCAACTTTTTCTTCAAAACCTTTTTTAATTACAGAAAATACCTTCTCAAAGTTAAGGCTCGATTCTTTTTGTTTTTCATCGAAAACAAGCTCTATATCAATATTATTCATATTATTCTGGATAATTTTTGTATCCTTTAAAATCGTAGTTTTAAGTTCATATAAAACTCTACTATAAATCTCAGAAATTGAAGATGGCAGCAAAATCCTGCCATTCGAAAAATATAGGGCGAGGTCATCTCTGCCATAAACTCGATCAATTAGATCGCCTATAATATCACAATCTGGTTTTTCATACAAAGGTGCAACAATATCATTAATTGCGTTATATCTAATAATTGGGGTACCATTTCCATAAAGCTTTGTAATAATCAACTTCCCAGGTTCCTTTGAGTCAGCTGGTTTATCTTCTTTTAGAATCTCTAAATGTACAAGATCAGACATGACGTGATAATGACCATTTCTACATTGAAAAGCAATAATCCCTGTTTCAGTAGTGCTATATAGTTCAAAGATTGGTGCATTAAATACCTCTTCTATTAATTTTCTAAGGTTTTTATCAAGAACGCCACCAGTTGACGCAATAACCTTTGGGTTTATTTTTTCTCCATATCCTTGCTCTTTTAACAATGCAAGATGTCCTAGCATACCAGTATATCCACCTAGAAAATCTGGTTTAAAATGATTAATTTCTTTAATTAATTCATCTGGTTTATTGTTAGTATTAAGCCATTGCATATTTCTAAAAAAACTGGAGTTTAGATTTCCTAAAAGACCTCTCATTATAAATCCACTTTCAATAGTATGAGGTGCAAGATCAGCAATAATAGTTAATCTGTCTTTTCTCCAATTTATTTCATGTTCTCTTAATACTCTTATATGATTAAAAAACCATTGTACTACATCATACATATCTTGATAAATTTCTAGTTTCTTACCTGTTGTTCCAGAAGTTGAAATTTCTAAAAGTTTTTCTTTTTTGGTTTTTGATGAAATAATACCATTAGGATAATATTTTTTGATATCTTCTTTGGTTATTACTGGTAGTTTTTCAATATCTTTTATTTTATTTATGTAGCTTGGGTGTACCCCTGCTTTTTTGTATTTGTCATGATAAAGTGGGACAGTATATGCATATCTTACAATATTTCTCAGAGCTTTGTCTCTAAAATTGTTTAGTTCTTTTTCATTAAAATTTTTTAATCTATTAATATCAAATAAATATTTATTAAGAATTTTTGAAAGAAATATTGGGTTGTAGAAAGGATTCATAATCTCCACATGTATTATTCAAATTATATTATAGTGATATGTTTAATTAATAAAATCGTTTAAATAGGTATCCCTCCATTTTAGAAAAGTTTTATGAATATATTAATTATTGAAAACACTTGGATGGGGGATACTAGATACGGTTTTTTTGATAAATTATTACTAAATGCATTTACAATACTACCAACACTTTATGCCAGAAAAATTGCAGCTATAACACCAAAACAACATACCGTGACAATAATAAATGAGCGAAACAGCATAATCGATTTTTCTAAAAAATATGATTTGGTTAATATAAACTATACAACATCAACCGCTAAAAGAGCATATGAAATAGCAGATGAATTTAGAAAAAAAGGAATAACCGTTGTATTAAGTGGAATACATGCATCATTAATGCCAAAAGAAGCTAAAGAACATTCAGATAGCATTCTTCTTGGATGGGGTGAGTTAAACTGGCTAGATTTTTTAAATGATTATGAAGAAAACAAATTAAAGCTAGAATATAAGCATAAAAAATATGATAAAAATACAAAAATCCCACCGATAAATATTAAGTTACCTGCCTTTGTAATAAGTGGAGCGATAGAAGCAACCTGTGGATGTCCATATAAATGTGATTTCTGCCCAGAGTCAAACATTATTGAGGGTTCACAATTTTATAAAAGACCGGTGGATGAAGTAATAGAAGAAATCAAAAATCTGCCACAAAAATTTTTTACGTTCTACGATACTTCGATGACAATAGACCCAAAATATACAAAAGAACTTTTTAGAAATATGATAGGTTTAAAAAAGAAATTCTCCTGTAATGGTAATGTAGATGTTTTAGCAAACGATATCGAATTTGTAAAACTTTCAAAAAAAGCAGGTTGTACATCTTGGCTTTTAGGTTTTGAGTCATTTTCACAACAAACACTAGATAATGTAAATAAAATAACAAACAAAGTTGAGGAATATAAAAAAGCTGTTGAAAACATACATGACAATAGGATGATAGTAGTCGGAGATTTTATGTTTGGGTTTGATACAGATACAAAAGATGTATTTGATGAGACTCTTAAGCAAATAAAAATATTAGGGATTGATGCAGCAGATTTCAATATACTTACTCCTTTACCTGGAACATCAATATATGATAAATTAGAAAAAGAAAAAAGAATACTAACTAAAGATTGGTCGCAATACACTCTTAAAAACCCTGTTTTTAAACCTAAAAATATGACATCTGTAGAGCTTCTTGCAGGTGTTAGAAAAATGTACTGTGAATACTATTCAATACCTAACAACATTAAAAGAATATTTAAAAGCATGAGATTAGGGATGTTACCTTTTTTACTTGTATTCCAAAGAACATTTGCTGCTGCTATGAGTCATAGAAAGCTGTTTTTTTAACAAAACCTAAGAAACGAAAAGTACCAAATATATTTGAAAAAAATAAAGTTATATATGATTGTAAAAAACCAAAATCATCATTTCTTAAAGACTTAATCAATAGCTTGAAAATAAAACTTAATCTCATATAAAACTCTCTATGGCCTTTATTACATATACTTATTAATTCTTCGAATGTGTAAAAACCCAGGTTTCTTTTTGAATCAGCATAAACGATATATTCATATTCTGAAATTTTTCCTTCTTGAACTGCATTGCACCAAAGTTCTGATCCTGTAATATATTTTAAAGGGAGAAAAGAAACAGAATCTAATGGAAGCGATTTTGCAAAATTTATTGTTTTTTCGAAATGTTTTTTTGTTTCAAAGGGAGCGCCTAATATAAAGGTACCAATTGTGAAAAAACCCATTTTATTGCTTAATAAAATAGCATTTCTAATTTTTTTGAGATCGGTTTTTTTATTATAAAAGTCTAAGATTTCTTGATTTCCTGATTCAAGGCCAAATTGAAGATGCGTTACTCCTGCTCTTTTCATAAGACTAAATAGTTTTTCATCTGATGAATCTACTCGTACTGCAGTTGCAATAAATTTCATCTTTATTTTTTCATTTATTATACCTTGAAATAATTGAATTGCTTGTTTTTTGTCTGCAAGAAAACTATCGTCTTCAAATGCTACAATTTTGTATCCTTGTTTTTGAAGGACTTTTAATTCCTCAATTATGTTTTTAACAGATCTACTCCTATATTTTTTCATGCCGATATAGTTTCTTGAACAAAATTTGCAGTTAAAAGGGCAACCTCTACTTGTAACAGCTGTTGTAAATTCTCCTGCTTTTATATGAGGATTGTACTCTTTTCCATAAATATTATCTTTTACTAGATTTCTTGCTGGAAAAGAAATTGTATCAAGGTTTGTGATTAGTTTTAGTGGTTTTCCACTAAGAATTTTGTTATTTTCTTTGTAGTAGATTCCATGTATTTCTGAAAGGTTTAATTTACCATTTATAGCTTCAATGATATCATTTATTACTATTTCTCCATCCCCTTGGACACAAATATCTGCTTTAGTTTCATTTAATGCTTTTTTAGGGAATAATGAACAATGTGGTCCACCAATTATAACTTTTAATTTTGGTTTTGTTTCTTTAATTATTTTAATTAATTCCTTTGTTGTTTCTAAATTGAAACTTAAAACAGTTATTCCAACAATTTGTACTTTTTTTACTTCTTCTATGAGCTTTTCTTTGTTATATTCCTCTGATGAATAATCTATAACTTTGACGGTATAGTTTTTTTCTTGAAGTACTTTTCCAATATATAGTATTCCAAGAGGTGGTGCAAGTCCTGTAACTTCTTTTTTTTTATCCTCGTTTAGACTTTGTTTGACTGGCGGGTAAATAAGTATAATATTGATGTTTTTTCCTCCTTATTTGTTTAATAATTATATCTTTTTTTAAACTGTATCATATATTTAATCCTTAAGATTATGTTTTAACTGTGAAAAGAAATCAGTGTAAAAAATTTATTGCATAAGAATGGATTGAGCCCATGATTACTGGTATAAATTATAGTTTTTTTCCTTTTGGACGTAAAAATTAATTTTTTTCAAGAATGAGAACAATCTCATCAAGATATTTGCCATAATATTCAAACCATTGCGGTAGATGTGCAATTTTTCGAAAACCTAACGATTCATAAAGACTAAGAGCATTTTTATTCGATGATACTACATGCATGAAAACGTTTTTTGGATGCCATTTCTCCTCTGAAAGTAAAATAAGTTCTTTTAACATAATATTGCCAAGACCTTTCCCTCGCCATTGTTTCTTGATTGCAATGCCAAGGTTTTTGTTCCCATGATTTCGTCCAAATCCTGGTTTAGCAAAACAATCTCCAATAAGATGATCATTAGCGAGTGCTTTTATATAGATTTGTTCTCCTTTTTTATGTGCCTGAATCTGGGCTTTTAACCATTGTTTCTCTTCCTTAAATGTCACTGGTTTATCAACAAGTAAATACGCCCCTTCTCCAGTGAGAGTGTTAATAAATCGTTGGAACTCTCGAATATTCTCCTTTCCGGTTAATGATTCAATAAGAACATTCGTTCCATCTCTTAATACAACATTTTTTTTAAATAACATACGCCCTTCTCGTGGTTAGTAATATTATAGGGTTATAAATCCTGTGCGTCTAAAAATAATTAAGAATTTTTTTTATGATATAAAATAAGTGAAAAAAATCAATGCAGAGAAGGGATTTGAACCCAAGTTTATCCGTATGCATTGGTTTATAGTTAATTTGGAGAGTCGATGACTCCAAAATAAATCATTTATAATCGTGCAGTATCATTATTCAAGCAAGAGTAATCCATAATAGTTTTCAGTGCAGGTATGGTCTCGAACTACCTCAATTGGGTATCCAGCAGTCCTTGCTGTTTTATAGACATCGATACCACAGGCTTCCATAGAGGGACGTGCCTGTTCAGTGTGACAACATGTTTTTTGCACATTACATTTATTACAAAGAGGGCAGGGACCGGCACTCATTCCAAATGCTTTGTAATATCCTGAGATGAATGCTTTACGTTCAAGAGTACAAACAATTTGGAGCACTTCAACCCCCCTTGATGGGCAATGGATCAAGAGAGCGGTTTCGTACTCATCAAGCAACCGTCGTGTTTCCTGCGGTGTCGGTGAATAAGGAGGACACGTTAAATGTTCGCCAAAGTCATCACAGCCGTACTGACATTTTCGTCGTACCCATTCAGCAGTAAAGACGTGTTGTGGAGAAATAATTTTTGCATCTATTGCCCCTAACTCACACGCTCTGCGTAGAAAATGCTCAGGTTGAGTTAATGTTGTTTTCTTCATGGAATCATAAATAATTATTCATACTTTAAAGTAATCTATAAAAAGTGTAGGGGGGATTTAAAAACGTAAGCGTTCAAATCCTTTTTATTTAATAAAATAATAAAATTACGTCGAGGACAAGATTTAACTTGCGTTTACTAGTAAAAATCTAGGTTTTATATCTGTTGAACGGTTTTTTGATTTAATGTGATTTATAGTAATGAAACAAAGAATAAAAAAAAAATTTTAATTTAATGCTATAATCACTCATATCTTAAAGCTTCTGCTGGAGGAATCCTTGATGCTTTTCTTGAAGCAGGTAAAATGCAAATGAGCGTAAATACAAATGCTATAAAACTGATTAAAATAATTGGCTGCCAGTTTATAATAAAGTCAAATCCCAGATCACTAAAACTATCTCTCCAGATAATATATCCTGTAAATATTCCTAAAAATGTTCCAATTAGTATTCCAATTATAGCTATTGTTGAAGTTTCAATTATAAAAGACGAAAGCACCATCCTTTTATTAAAACCTATAGCTCTCATCATTCCAATCTCCTGTCTTCTCTCATGAACTGATCTTATTGTTATAATACCTAGTCCTGCTATTCCTATTATCAAGCCTAGTGCCATAAAAGCATCAAAGAGATAAAAAAATTGATTCAGTGTACTGATTACATTCATAACAACAGTTTTAACAACAATTGTCTGCATTCCATACTATAAAAAAGAGCTCTCGATTTCTTTAGCGATTTTATCAGCATCTTGACCTTTTTTTATGCTGAAAAGAAAAACAGAAGACGTATTGATATTAAACCCTTCATCAACATATTTATTATAGCTAAAAATACCTTGAATAATTGTTGTATCAAGAACCCCGATTAATTTCTTCTCAACAATACTGTTGTCTTTGTCTATAATTTTTATTGTATCCCCAACGTTTAAAGAAAAATTACCCAGAGATGAACCAGTACTTACAAAATTATTTTGTGCACCGAATGTTCCATCAATAACAACAAGGCTTTCATTATTTCTAATTGCATACCATAGATCCTTCTCGCTACCATATTCACTTAAATACTCTGAAAAATAAAACTCGTTTTCTTCAATAAAACTATCATCAACCCCAATAATAGAATAATATTTTATTTCCCCCGAATCTATAGTTGGGCTTATATTAACGTTTCCAGAAATAAGAGCTGAATATTTTTCGACTTTACTTTCAAGCCCTTTATCTTGTAATTCTTTTGTGATATTATAAATTGGCAAGTTAGGACTACTAAAACCAAGTACCTCATATCCACCAGATGCCTCTTGAACTTGTCTTTCAATATTTGTCCCCATCATACCAATTATCATAGACATTGTAGTAATTGTAAAAATTACAAGAGCAAAAATAGCAATAGTCATACCTGTTCTAAATTTTGATTTCAGTGCATATGAGACAGCA
>JALHTX010000308.1 GCA_022866015.1 Thermoplasmatota archaeon | reverse complement strand
GGGCTTCTTATGCCATACTACTGGTTTGTTATAAATTGTTGATTCCCATACTTGGGCTTTGACTCCATCAATGAAAACTTCATCAATTTTTTCCATATTTCTTACTAGTACTACATTTTCTGTTTCATTTTCCTGTCCATCTGATTCTACCCAGCCGACTTTTTCATTTGTTCGATTACTATTTACTGGAATCCCCATTCGACCTGCATCTATATTAACAAATTCCAGGCTTGATAATAAAGAATCAATTCGATACCATTCACTTATTGGCTCATTTTCATTAATTACTCTAAATATTTCGCCGTTTTCATCATAAAGAGCGTCGTGGATGATCATTTCTTTCGTTTCATCATCATAATATGTCGCATGAATTACTTGCCGACCTTTAAAATCCTTTACAATAGGTTGACGTTTTGAAAATAATCCAGTGATCTGATAAGGCATTTCAAAATATCCTTCAGAGGGAGCAAAAACGGAGTTTCGTTCCCAGTAATGTACATTTCCAATATCATCCCATTTGTAGCCTTCAGGTAACATTGATTTCTCAACTATTTCATGAGGTATTAAATAGAAAAAGGAGACACTGCTTAAAATAATTAAAAATAGCCCTATTGCAATTCCGAGTTCTTCAAATCGTCTTATCTTGATATAGATAAATGCCAAAATAATTGGTATAAGAATGGATATTACGATAATGAGTATTATTGTATCCCATGGTAATGCACTCCATTCTGTCATATTTTGACTCTCTCTTTTTTAACAATAAATATATTTATTTGATGTATATATAGTATTATATTTATAAATTTATTCATAAAAATATTATTAGTCAATTTCAACTAAATTAT
Source organism: Thermoplasmatota archaeon (assembly GCA_022866015.1). Lineage (GTDB taxonomy): Archaea > Thermoplasmatota > E2 > DHVEG-1 > DHVEG-1 > PFL35. The sequence goes on along the minus strand of JALHTX010000308.1, from coordinate 5,548 downwards.
TACAAATGACTTAATTGAGAAAATAGAGAAAAATAATTTTATAAAATTATATATATATGTTTATTTATATTAGTAAATTGCATCTTGTTATTGGTTGTGATAAAGAATGCCTCGGAAAAAAATACCAAAAGGATTAAGAGAGCAATATAAAAAAACAATGAAACGAGCTATTAACAAAAAAGTCGGTGCAATTACAATAATAATCACTGAAGACACCTATGACAAAGCAATAACTGCATTCAACTTCGCAGTATCTGCAATTGAAATGGGAATAAAAGTATATATGTTTTTCACTGCTCGAGGCATCAATATACTAAGAAAATCATACAAACCAAGACGAGCAAAATGGGGAGAGGCACCAATTGGATGGAAAGAATTTTTTATTAAGAGGCGGGGGGGAGCAACTCTTGGTCAACTCATGTATCAGGCCAAGGACATGGGCATACAAATGAATATGTGTTATTCCTCGATGATATCTACAGGATTAGAAGAGAAGATGTTTATAAACGGAATAAAAATCCTAACGATGCCGGAATTCCTGCAAAATGCAATAGAAACAGATGCAAACTTTTTAATAGGATAAGGTAGACACCATGGATTTAGAAAACACTCTAAGGGAAAAGGCAAAGATATTTGATAGGGCATTAAACGGAGCACTTACTCCAAAAGAACCGAAAATTATCTATGATGCAATACGATGGATACCTCTATCTGGGGGAAAAAGGCTACGACCTATCATAGCAATGCTCTCATGTGAGGCTGTTGGTGGTAGATCAGAAAATACAATACCTCTTGGAATTGCATTAGAATGTCTACATAATGCTACACTTATACATGATGATATTATAGATGGTGATAAATGGCGAAGAGGACTACAGACAACCAATGAGAAATTTGGTTTGCCATTAGCTATCGTTGCTGGAGATGGACTTATTGGAGAAACATACAGAATGCTTTCATATATGGCTCCTCCAGAACTAAAATCAATGGTATATAAGGAGATAATTCGTTCAATAGCCGATGCAGCAAAACGATTATACGAAGGAGAAGCAATGGATATAGAATTTGATACACGATACGATGTAACTATTCCAGAGTATATGCTCATGATAGAGAAAAAGACAGCGCAACTCTATTGGTTGGCTGGAAAAGGTGGAGCCTTAATAGGTAAAGGTTCAAACATACAAGTGGAAAATCTCGCTAGATATGGAGTATTATTTGGAATGATGTTTCAAATCAAAGATGATTTATTAAACATACTAACTGATCAAGCCTCCTTAGGAAAACAAACTCTAGGAAGTGACATAATCAACGGAAAATGTACATTAATGCTAGTACATTCATTGCAACATGCTGATAAAAAAGATCGGGAAAAAATAATTTCAATCTTGAATAACAAAAAGATAACACAAATTGATGTTAAGAAGATAATAGAAATCTTTAGGGAGACTGGATCGATTGATTTTTCACAAAATAAATTAAAAGAATTTAGCGAAAAAGCAAAACAATGTCTTATTGTTCTTAAAAAATCAGAGAGTAAAGAGATCTTAACAGCTTTAGCAGAGTATAGCGTGATAAGAAGCTATTAAAACCAATGATGAAAACGATACTTTTGATGTTCTTTCTAAAAAGATATTAGATATGCTAAAGATAGTACAGGAGATGGATAAGTAAATAGTTTTTGTTTGGAAATGAAATCAGTGTAAATAATTTATTGCAGGGGGAGGGATTTGAACATCAGTTTACCGGCATGACAATGGTTGACGGTTAATAATTTAGGGTAAGTAAATCATAATTTAATAGATGTGTTTTCACAGGTGAGGTTTTTATAATTTATTTAAATACTGAGTTTTCTTACCGTTATAAATCTTAGAAATGTGATATCATGAAATGTATAGAATGTCTGTATGAGTACTGTTCTGGTTTTTCTAGTGGAGCTTAAAATGTCGTTCAAAAAAATTCTTTTAATTAAACCATCTGGGAGACATGGTCTATCTTTTGCATTTGATATAATTCCTACTGGTCTTGAGTATATTGCTGCATATGTAGAGGATGTAGTTGATGAAGTCAATATTATAGATTTGGAGATGGAGCCTAAGCCGATTCAAAAAACTGTTGAAAAATATTTAGACATGCTTAAGCCAGACCTCGTTGGAATTTCAATGTCTGCAACAGAGCATAGTGAAGGCTTACAAATTGCAAAATTGGCAAAGAATCAAGGTATCACGACGGTTCTTGGCGGATATCACCCTACAGTAATTCCAGATGAAATGCTCTCACATTCGCAAGTAGACATCGTTGTTCGAGGTGAAGGTGAACACATATTTCATGAACTGATTTCAAAAGGGGATGCAAAAGGTGTTCACGGTGTTTCTTATAAAGATGGGAAAGAAATAATCCATAATCCTAGCCAAGAATTTATCGAGGATTTAGACAGCCTTCCGTTTCCAGCACGACATCTCAGGCGATATACTTATCATACGACGTTAGCACGAGATAGAGAATATGATGTGCTTACAACGTCCAGGGGTTGCTGGGGTCGATGTAGTTTTTGTTGTGAGCCTAACATGAGTAACAGCCATCAGCGATATCGTTCCCCGGAGAACGTAATCAAAGAGCTTTTAGAAATAGTTAAATTTCATAATGAAAAACCTCTTAGGATAGAAGTTACAGACCCACATTTTATGGGTAACCCTAAACGTGTTGAACAATTTTGTGACATACTCGCCGAGCATAAATTAGATATACGATTCGGTGTAAAAGTACGACCTGATTCGATAGCGAAACATCCTGAGATAGTGCGAAAAATGATCGCAGTAGGGATAGAGGACTTTGAAATGGGTATTGAAAGCCCAAATATGAAGGATATTAATTCAACGTCTAAAGGGTTAAAAACCGATGTTCACGTTAAAGCAGCGAATACTATTAGAAAATGGGGTGGATCTGCAGGGGGTACATTTGTTATTGGTTTACCAGAACAGACTGAAGATGAAATATTACAATTCCCTCAGTACGCTAAAAAAATCGGGCTTACTAGTTCTGCGTATGGTATTGCTACGCCATATCCTGGAACAAAATTTTATGATGAGTTAAACTCACAGGGTTTAATCTTTGAAACTGACTGGAATAGATTCGATGAAATGCATTCCGTATTCAAAACCAAACATCTGTCAAGGCAACGAACTGAAGAACTAGCATCAATATGTATGGCAAAATTCTGGACGATAGATACGTTCATCGAAAAAGAACGAATACGTATGATAAAATACAAGACTAAAACACCATTAACAACGTTCATTGCTAATAGATTAGCTGAACTCACATTTTCAGTTGATGCTGGTTCTCAACTTCAAGCGGGTAATTTTAGTCAGCATGCTCGGGAGTTCCTGGAGGCATCACCAGACCCCGTAATTAAAAAATACACTGAATCAGTAGGTATGCACAATGTCATTGAGATGTCCAGATTTTTACGATTACTTGGCGCTCAAACAATACAATTCACCGTAAAAAGTAATGGGACACCGCCTACAAGTTGGATTTTTAAAACCACAAAAGATACAGTGGAACATATTCAAGTTATTCAAGGGAAACTGAATGAAAGTACAATTAATTTTAATGTAGATATACGGGATTTCCAGTTAGATGGGCAACGGAACCTTTCACAGATGAATAATCTTCGAATTGTTGCTAAATTACTTGCGTCCAATAAAGGTATAAAACGACAGTTCAATATGATGCGGCTATTTGCTGCAGGTGGTATTGAGTTTATTAAATATTTAGGAGCAAAATAACGTTTCAAACGGTTTGAATCACTGTAATTGAATGAAATGAGTTTTTTTGTGTAAATTAATGCAGGGAAAGAGATACCGACTTCAATTTTAAAAGACAGTCCTTTTGTATTTTATTGCAATGGTAAAACACCTATATCTATCTCTTATACAGTTAATAAATGGACTAATATAGCCACAACTCCTAAAATGAATAACGTTGCAGGAAAATAGCTGATAGCAACATTTGTCGCTACCTCTTCGCCATATCTATCGTACTTGATATGCGCAGATTTGACTAACCTCTTTTCAAGATAATAATCTGCATACATAGGAAATATAGATATTACAAGCACCAAAGGTTATGAAAAAGAAAGATATCAAGCAATACTGATGGGAAGAGCCCAAAAAACTATACTCTTAACTGCTCCTCTAAAATACTGGAGCATAAAGAATATACCACTCAGAAAAAGAGCAATTTGAACGTAACTTAATCCAGCTATTACAGAAGTTGAGATTATCATAACCATTGGTTGTATCGAAAAGCAGTAGAGGGCAAAGGTTGTAAGTATCCCGCAGCTAAAAAATAAGAGAGGAACCTCAATAGGGATCTTTTTAAAAGAAAGATACGTAGTAGGATAATCCCATGCCCTTTTAGATACCCCCCTGTACTCTATGAAAAAATCAATAACCATTGCAATAAACCCAGTCAACAAAGAAGCTATCAAGTATAACGAATCCTGAACCATAATAAAAAGTGTGACTAGTGCTATAAGACCAGTAACTATTGAAAGAAATCTTATACGACTCCTTAGAACAATCTCCATACGTCGTGGGAGATCCATGTTAAAAAACTTGGTTTTAATATCATTGATATGAGCTTTTGTTTGCTTTACTTGATTGGTAGCTGAAATCTTCAGTGCTTTATAGTGTTTATCCAATTCTTGGCGCATCAAATCACTTAATAACCATTTACTCCAATCTACTACACAAATAATCCTTCATTAGTTGGTTAAAATAAACGTTATCCTACAGATCACAATAAAAACTGTGTACAGAGTAACCAGATAAAAGAAAGTGATTTTCCATGTCTGTGCATCCACCCCATATACGCTGAGTAATCTTTCTCACATTCCTGCATTTTCGAGTTAGTTTCAGGAGCCATGGATTTCTGTATCAATTCTTACAACTAATATTTTTCTCTTATTTTGAAAAAATAAATAGTGCAGGGGAAGGGATTTGAACCCATGATTACCGGTGAAAATAGGTTTTTGTTTGGTTTTTCCCGAACATTTTCTGACCATTTATATATCGAAAACGACCATACCTAGTTTTGATAACTTATGAAAACCAAAACAAGTTTGATAATAATTGGGCTAGTGGCTATCACCGTGATAGCAGCAGGGACCGTAATCGGTATGGGCCTCATATCCGAAAAACCCACGAACAAACAAATACCATCACCGCAACATGCTGAATTAAAAAATATTGTTGCATACATCAACGCTGATTCGAACGGCACTACAATATCCATCAGGAAAGGAGATACAGTGAATCTTACATTGCAAGATTATGGCGATGGTGGGTACAGTTGGACGATAGTTACTCTCAATGAACAATTCATCAAAAAAGAATCTGAACAGCTCAACTGGGGCAGCACAGGAACGCTTGGTGACTTCGGCAAAGATACCTGGATATTCATCGCCTTAAACACCGGGAGTACCACTCTTAAATTAGAGTGCACGCGACCATTTAATACAACAGATATCGCTCAAACCTTC